>CAYTWV010000179.1:0-8345 GCA_964442235.1 uncultured Myxococcales bacterium
GGACGAAGGCCACAGTATCTTTGTGGCCTCTCACCCCATTGTGGCGATTCCCACTCTGCCCGCCATGGATGTCCATCCGCCGCTTTATTTTGTCCTGCTCCATTTGTGGATGGTGGTGGCGGGACTGGTTGTGACCACGGGAATCGGTGCGGAAGCTTCCCCAGGCGATGTGCAGGTCGTGGAAGATCCCGTCGGGCAGGCCCAGTGGAAGATGGACCATGGGGAGTATCTGGGTGCGCTGGAGATTTTGAAGGCTCAGCCCCCGGCGTTCCGTGAGAAGGAGTCGGCGCTGCGGGCCATTGGGCGGGCTTACGAGGGGCTTGGCAACTGGGTATGGGCCAGGCGAATGTGGACGGCGCTGTTGGAGCTCAGCCCGGGGGACTGCGATGTGCGTGCGCGCATGGCGTGGAGCCACCTGCGGGAGAGTGACTACCGGGAAGCCAGGCGGGTTTTGGGACTGACCGAGGAAGCACAGAAGCCGCTTTGCCCGGGCACACTCGTTGAAAGGGCACGCTGGGACCTGTTGCTGGGTTTGGCTGCGGTACAAGAGGGTTTTGAAGAGGCTGAACCCTATGTAGTGCGGGCGGGCCAGGCTTCGGCGCTGTTCCCTGAAGACAGGTCTCTGCTGATTCGGTTGCGCCAGGCAACGTGGCCGCTGCGTCAATCGCCTATGCAAGTTGCGCTGCAAGCGGAAGGGGGTTGGACCTCCAATGCACTCCAGGGTTCACCGACGGATCCTGCTGCCAGCGGCGAAGAACCCGCCAGCGGGAAGATGGAATTGCGTGCATGGGGTCGGGGCAAATGGGGTTCGGCAGCATGGGGGCCTTCGCTGGAGGCCGAGGTCAAAACCGTGGGGTACAGTAGCGAGTTGGCCAGGGACTTCAGCTACGTGGGATGGGCCGTCCGGCCGGGATTCGAGTGGGACTTTGGCGAGGTATGGGCGCTGGCAGCATATCGATTGGATTCCGTGATCCTGTCGGACGGGGACAAGTATGAACGTGGAGCCTACGCCTATTTCACCAGTCATCGGGGGGAGTTGGAGGTGGAGTTCCCCTTCGGTTTGACGCTGTTTGGTGGGGTAGGGAAGCGGCAGTTTAGGCAGATGGGCCGGGGGCGGACAGAGGCGGACGGAGGAGCGGGATTTGGCGTGTCGTTGGCCAATCGAGTCTCTTTGCTTGCGGCCGTGGCGGGCCGATATCAACAGGCCGAGGACCCGGCCTACAATCTTCGGGGTGGCACCGGTCTGGCATCGCTTTCGATAGGAGTCTGGCAGGGTTTCAGTGTGCGATTGGGTGTCACGGCCATGTTCGACGACTATCCGGATTCGGGGGGCAGCGTCACATTTGGCAGCGATGAAGCCAGAAATGAGTACGCGGTGAAGGGGAAAGTCGCTCTCTGGTCTCCGGCATTGGGACAGGGTCTTCAGGCCGGTCTTTGGTACGAGTGGGCCCGACGGGATTCCTCGATTGCCGCCTTTGACTACAACGCCCATTCGGTGGCTTTGGGGGTGAGCTGGCGGTTCGATGCAGATCCCTTTGTTCCTGACGCCGAGGCGGTTCCGGGACATCGCATGCTGGATTATGGCTTCGAGTCGAGTGACTCGGCGATGGGAGAGCGGCTTCGTGATCTGCTGCGAAAGGACGAAGACGCACAGCGCGGGTGCAGTTGTGGAAACTGACCCCTTTCGGCCTGTCGGTAGGGCCACGACCGGCGTGTTTGGTTGCGAGAAGGGCGCAACCTCTGTATAGGTTTGGACCAGAATCGTTAAGGGGGGCCAACCGTGAACGGTAAAGTCCTGGGGATGTGGTTGTTGTGTTGTGTGGGCATGACTGCGGCGTGTGTCGAGTCGGCCTGTTTCACGCAGTCCGACTGTCCTGACGGCAAGGTCTGCTTCGCTGACGGCAAGTGCAGGGTACCGGATTGTACGTCTCATGCGGACTGCGGCCAGAAGAAGGTCTGTGAGAGTTATGTCTGCGTGGATGGGTGCACAAAGCCCGAGGAGTGTGGCGAAGGGCAGACGTGCAGTTCGAATCGGTGTGTGCCCATTGATGAACAGTGCCAGTGTCCTTCGGCGCCGGGGTTCTGCCTGAAAGACGTGAACCCGGCTTCGGCCAGTCTGGGCACGCAGGTGTGCAGCGACGCGTTGGCGGGCAAGGCCGTGGTTCTGTTCTTCGGTTCTATTGCATGCAGTCATTGCCATACGCTCTACAATCGGTTGCTGGAGATTCGGGATGGGTTGGTAGCCGACGGAGTTCAGCCCAACTTGCTGTTTGTCAATCTGAAGACGGTGCCACTGGACCCGGGGGCGATCTCTTCGTTGATGCCCAACGCGACGTTGCCACTGCTGCAGGACACGGAAGAAGTGGATGTCTGGGGAATGTTCAGCGCCACCTGGTACGAAGTGGTGTTGATTGACAAGAATGGCTGTCTGGCCTGGCATTCCGGCGACTTGTCCTCGGGTGGGTTGGAAGGGGCCGCTGGAGAGGCCTTTGTGCAGAAGTGGAAGCAGGCCGAACAGGCCGAATGCGGCGTGGTCCCCGATGTCGTGGTGCAGCCCGATGTTATTCTTGACGGGGTGACGGACACGGCTGCGGATGTGCTGCAGGACCAGACACAACCGGATCAGGTTCTTCCGCCAGATGCGGTCGAGTGGGTCGAAGACCTCAACGACCTGTCGAATTCCGATTTGGATTCGGAGCCAATGGACATCAACTTCCAACTGAGTGAATACTGCCAGATCGAACCCGTGCCCCCCATCCAGGTTGGCGACGCCGTTCCCCATTTCCTGTGCATGAATCGCAGTGTCTCGTCGGGAGGGCTTGGCGAGGGCATCTCGGATATCACCCTAAAGACGCTGGTATGGATTGCCTATACCGGCGCATGCACCTGAGGTGGGTGTCAGCAGCAGGCTGCTGCTTTGCAGGAATTGGTTGCCGGTCGAGATACGTGGCAGGGCAAAGTCAAGGCTCTGATGATCAACCAGAATGTGGCCGAGGTTGGGGTCCCGATGTGCTCGGACGCCACGTCACTGCCCGTGGTGCAGGACAATGCCGATGGGGCGATGTGGACCACTCTGGGGGCTATCTACAATAGTTATCTGGTCTTTGACAAGTCAGGCAAACTGGTTGCCAGTTTCCTGGGGCTGACGCTGCCTGGAGTCGCCGAAGAATTGGCTGATGCCGTGGATGAAGCGTTGAAGTAGGCTTCGATTCAGCTCGAGAACGCCGACGTGATTTCAGGGAGAACCTGGTCCATTCGCAACCGCACCAGTGCTTTGGACGTATCTTGTTTGCACACGAGCATAAGCAGGACTGCCATTTGCGGAGTCATATGATGGCGCAGATAGATGGTTGAGCCCGACGTGGTGGCCACGTCCAGTTGGGAGACGCCGCCCCAGGCAAGTTCGCCGCTGGCCTTTCGCGCCGTTGCAAAGAGGTTGTGGGCCAGCCCGCACGCAGCGTGCATGTCCCAGGAATCCCCCTTGCACGAAGCGATGACTTCTCCCTCGGGCGAAATGACCGCTGCCCCGAGAAACCCGTCCATCTGGCTCAACTTGTCCAGGGCGGATTGAACGTTCACAGTAAAGCTTGCCATAAGGCATCCTCCTGGGTGTCTTGGAGGGTTTCGACCAGAAACATTTCGGCTTGTCGCAGCCGCCGGAAGGCCAGGACTGTCTCTCCGTCGGGTTGCAGGAACAGGGCCAGGGCCAGCGAGGCGGGGGCCGCTCGTTGGGGAAGCTGTTTCACCAGAACCCGAAGCGGCAGGAAACACACCCGTCCGCCTTGGCAACGGATGCACAGACAGGAAGGTTCATCTTCGGAGATAACCTGGCAGAGTTTTGCACCAATCCCGAGCAATTCGGGGAGACTGGTGCCGACTTCGTCGTTTTCGTTCAGTGGTCCGAAGCTGGAGTAAAGCAGTTTTGTTCGGTCCGAAACCAGAGCAATTCCTTGGAAGCCCACCACATCGTTGGCGACGGAAAGGGCCCTGGCAATGAGCCTTTGCGCCTTTGGCGACAGCCTCGGGAGAGCGGCCGGAGCTGTGGGGGCCACTGGTTCGGGCTGGGAAGGCAGCAAAACGGCGGTCCCGGGGGCTCTCTCCGGGGAGTCAAACGCCACGGGAGGCAACGGAACGGGCGGCAGAACGGCAGGAGAGAAGTCGTTGCGGATCACCGGGGGTGGCGGCAGGTCCAGCAGTTCCAAGCGGTCGATCTCGAATTCCAGCGGTCCCAGCTCATGGGGAGGAGGCGGCAATTCCAGTTCGAGGGGAGCATCAAACACCAGTTCAAGCGGAGTCATCCTTTCCACACCGGGCAGAGCCGGTGGAAGTACGGATTCGTCGTCGTTAAGGATTTCGACTCGAGGCGGCATCCGAGGTGCGTGTGCCTTGGGCAACGGCGGCGGCGAAGGAGGTTTCGGGGCCGGCCGGGGGCCACGAGCCACGTCATAGCTGACCGCCGAATCCTCGGGAGGCAAATAAACATTGGCGTTTTTGCCGGAGTCCGCTCGAGTTCGTCCTCGAACGAATGGGCCCGGGCCCTGGGGCTCTCGGGGAGCCGCACCGAGCACTTCTAGCAGATCATCCCCGTCGTCGTCTTCGGCTTCCATGAACGGCTGGGTCGGCATGTTTCGAGGGCCCAGTCTGGAGGCCGTACTTTCTTGCCACTGTTCCAAAGCCGACCGCTTCGAATTGGTCAGGCGCCTCTTCGGCGTCGTTTGCGGTCCCGGGCGATCCGTGCTTCTTCGGTTTTGGGGTGGCGAAACGGCGTAGGTCTCCTCTTCCTCGTATTCGCCGGGGACAGGGATGAACCTTGAGGTCTTTAGAACCGCCCCTCCCTGCCCAGCAGCAGAATTGGAGGAGAGGGCGTCCAGTTCGTCCTCTTCAAATCGCTTCAAGACGCCTGCGCGTCGAAGCAGGGTCGTGACATCCAGGTCAATGCCCCTGGGGATACTCTTTTCGGGAACCCGAGCAAAGCCCAGGTTCACGCCGGGAGTTCGCACCAACTGCTGCAGTGCCTCTTCGCCCTTGGTCGTCGGGGTGAAGGCCTGGAACAGCACGCCATCTCTCATGAAGCAGAATCCGGCGGGGGCATCTCCAACCTTGACCCGGAGCATGCAGGTGCGTCGGCTGGATTCCAGAAGCTGCAGGGTGGTTCCCAACTCGATGGAGCTGGCCCGCTGGTTGGCCGCCACGGCATCCATGGCATCACAGACTTCATTAATCAGCAGTTCCAGGTTCACTGGCTTGGAATGGAACCGCAAGGCGGCCGAAGACTCGATTCGGGCACGCAGTTCACGCTGGCTTGCAGAGGTCAGGGCCACGATGGGCAAATTCGGGAATCGCTGACTTACGGTCAGCAGCAACTCAAACCCGTCCACCTCGGGTAACTCCAGGTCTGTCACCACCACATCGATCAGGATGGATTCGAGAATTGCGATGGCCTTGGAGCTGTTCTCGGCATTCAGGACCCCAAAGAGCCCCGTTACCGCCCCGTGTTCAGCGAGCAGATCGATGAAGAACGGTTTTTCGGCAACAACCAGAACCTTCTTCATGGTGTTCGTCCAGTCCGAAGCCAACCCGCAACTCACGGGTGTTTTGCCCAAAGAATACGGCTGAAAAAGTACCCCCTCCCCTTGGACCAAGTCAAGGGATTTCCAGAGCCTAAGCCGCCGCCACACGGAACTCGAAAGGCCTTGACCACATCGAATGTGTCGCACACACTGCGCCCAACGAGGTGCATGAACCATCAAATGTTGTGCCCGATGCCCCCCAGTTTGTCAACGCTTTGGGTGCTGCCTTGTGTGGAAGTCCATAGGCCTCTCATACTTCATCTCAAATCGTCCCATCGAAGCCCTTGCGGGGTTGCGGCCTGAGGCTCTAGGATGGCAGAGCTGCCGGGCGCCGAATGATAAACGCACCGACAGCAATTCGGAGTGCGGATGGAAGACGACCAAGACAGGACGGACCCGGGGCAACCGGCGACGGAATCCGGGGCAGCGGACGCTGGGCAACAAGCCTCCCACAAGCGCCGTGTGCGATACTCGGGGACTCATCCCCGTAAGTTTCAGCAGAAGTATAAAGAGCTGCAGCCCGAGAAATACCAGGACACGGTTCAGAAGGTGCTGGAGTCGGGCAAGACACCGGCGGGAACTCATCGTCCCATCATGGTGGCCCAAATTCTGGAAGTCCTTGGCCCTGCGCCCGGCCATCGTGTGGTGGATGCCACGCTGGGGTGGGGAGGCCATACCCAGGAGTTGCTGCAACGAGTTACTCCTGGAGGGCATGTCCTGGGCCTGGACTGTGATCCCGTTGAAATGCCTCGTACGGAAGCTCGGTTACGAGAGCTTGGTTTTGGCCCCGATGTATTCACGGCCCGTCGAACCAACTATGCGGGGATTTTGCAGTCCCTGGCCATGATGGGATGGGAATCCGCGGACCGGGTGCTGGCGGATTTGGGGGTCAGCTCGATGCAGTTGGATGACCCGACCCGCGGCTTCTCGGTCAAGAACAAGGGCCCGCTGGATATGCGGATGAACCCCAATAAGGGCGTTTCGGCGTCAGTCCTGTTGCAGCGCATCACCCCCGAGGAACTGGCGTTGATGCTGGTCGAGAACTCCGACGAACCCAACGCCGAGTTGCTGGGACGGGTTCTGGCTGGGCGAAACTATGTTCTGACCACCGATTTGGCCGCGACCATACGCAAGGCGCTTCCAAAGCTGGACGAGGATGGCCGCACTATGGCCGTGCGCAGGGCCTTTCAGGCGCTTCGAATCGCAGTCAACGACGAGTTCACTTCGCTGGACGTCCTGCTTCGCCACTTGCCTCTGGTGCTGGCCCCGGGCGGGAAAGTGGCCATCTTGACCTTCCATTCGGGCGAGGACCGCCGCGTCAAAAAGGCGTTCAAAGACGGCCTGGCCGCAGGACTCTATGAACAGATCGCCGACGAAGTGGTCCGTGCCTCTCCCGAAGAAAGGCGGGCGAATCCCCGCTCCAGTTCGGCGAAATTGCGATGGGCGGTGAAGGCCCTTTCATGACGCAACGCAACGAAATTCTGTCCCTTTTTGGCCCGTGAAACACCGGGCTTGCCTCCTCCGAAAATCTTCGACAACATGGCCTCTAAGATAGACAGGAGGTCTGAGGATGAAGGGACTGGCCGAGTTCGCTCGACAAGTGTGTTGCCCCGCGCTCATCGCCGTGATTTGTTGTGGAACCGTCGTTGAGTCCGCTTGGGCTCAGTCTGGTTTGCCCGACCAGTCGCTGGTCTATGACAACATGGTGGCCCTTCGGTACAACCCCATCGGTCTGGAGGACCAACTGCGGGTTGCGTACCAGTACCGGCTTTGGGAAAAAGAGGGCATTCTCTGGGATACGGCTTATGCGGGCGTTGCGCTGACGCCTAGCTTCAATCCGGCTGTGACACGTCTGGGCGCACGACTGGAAATCCAACCCCTGGCGCTGTTGATGCTGCACGCAGGGGCCTATTGGGTTGGCTGGCACGGAACCTTCGACTATTTGCAGTCGTTCCCTTCGGTGAAATCGGAACACTCCGACGATGTGCTGAAAGACGGCACCGATGCCGGGTTGAACTATGCCACCACCGGTAGCCAGTTTGTGCTGGGGGGCCGTCTGCAAGCCAAAGTTGGGCCCGTGGCCATCCGTGACACCTTCGATTTCTTCTGGAGCAGAAACGATTTACATGCGGGTGACCGCGTCTTTTACGACCCCAGATTGGATGTGTTGGTCGGCAATGGGGGATGGCATGTGGAAAATGACCTGGATGTAATCTGGATGGGGCAGTCCGGATGGCTTGCAGGGGCTCGAGGCCATATCAGCCACGCCTGGTACGACGATACGGACCGCAGCGACTCGGACGACGGAACCGATAACCCCAACACCCCATCCATGCGGCTGGGCCTCATTGGAGGCTACATCTTCAACACGGACACAGGGCCCATGTTTCAAAAGCCCACCGTCCTGGTCATTGTGAATTGGTATCTGGCGCATCGTTATCGAGACGGCAGCGAAGTCTCCCAGGCATTGCCCTATATCGGCATCGCATTCCGCTTTGGCGG
Source organism: uncultured Myxococcales bacterium (assembly GCA_964442235.1). Taxonomy (GTDB): domain Bacteria; phylum Myxococcota_A; class UBA9042; order CAIXZC01; family CAIXZC01; genus CAYTWV01. The sequence continues at coordinate 8,073 of CAYTWV010000179.1, forward strand.
AACCTTCTGGTCGACCAACTAACGGCCCGTCATCTCCGGTCCGCCAGGCCCGGCAGCGGACCGGGCAGCATCGTTCCTCGGGGTTGAGGATCGGAGAAGGGGCCGACAGCCCCTTCTCCGTTGAAGCCCTGCGGCGAAGCCACCGCACTGCCCCAACGGGGGACCGGGGGCAATCCCTTGCCCCCGCCGTGCCCGGCAGCGGAGCAGGGAAAGCAGCCCTGCATGCGTGGCGAAGGACCGCTGCCGCGCCTGGGAGGGGAAGAGGTCTTCCCC
>CAYTWV010000180.1:0-2030 GCA_964442235.1 uncultured Myxococcales bacterium
CTATGCGAACCGACTCAGTCAATTGGAGGGTCTGGACACCTGCTACTCACTGGAGGAGTGTCTCCAAGACGACGCAGGCCATCTCAACTGCACCCGGGCCGTCTTCGCTGGCCCTGACTGCGAGGGCTATCGGCTGCCGAGTGAGGCCGAATTTGAACTGGCAGCCGGCGACTCCAGCGACAAGTGCCTTCCCATGGGCCCGGCGCTGTTGGAACCCCTCAACCCAATCTTTCCCGACCGGTACTCCGAGGCAATCTACGATTTCGCCTGGGTTCTTGGGCATTGCGGCACGCAGTACGAAGGTGCCCTGACGATGACCTGGGGGTCCGAGAAGTACTGCGGTCTGCACCCGGTCGCCTCTCTCCTACCCAATGAGTTCGGATTATATGACGCCTTGGGAAATGCGGGCGAGTGGGTTGGAACCTGGAAGGAACGAAATGCCCGATGGTACCAGACTGACTTGAGCCCGGTTTGGGTTGACCCCGGATTCGAAGCCGAAATATCGGAGGTTCTGGTGGAAAAGAGCGGTTGTTTTGCCTGTGGAAGTCAGCGAACCAGCCCAGGAATTTCCTTTGGGACTGTACTATACTCAGAGAATAACTTCACAGTGTCGGTGGCCCCGGGTTTCCGGCTGGTCAGGACGGGCTGGTAGCCAACAAGATCCCCTGGTTAGTGAGAGTTAAGTCACCCATAGGCTCCGCCTACCCGCGTAGCATCAATCGGCGCGCCCACTCCCTTACGGTCGTGGCACAGACACACCAAGTCACCCCACGAAACTCGGCGGCAACCATTGTCGACTCGTACTAGGCTAATAGCTGCTCTTACTGAAAGAACGCACGAACGTCGTAAACTCATATTCAAGCACCACGGGCGAACCCGCCTCTACTTCCACTTCCCATCGAATTCTGGAAGCCGGATTCATGCTGCCTTCGGGCCCCGCCTTCTTGTCTACCGTAGACTCATCCGAGGCATCCTTCACTTCCCCCGCCACCGGCAGGTCCACCCAGGCATAGGTCTTGCCCTTCTGCGTGCTGCTGACCTTCACCGTCCCCTTCACCACCAGCTTCTGATACTCGGCCCCGTCCGGCCCTTTCACGACATCCCCGTCCTTCTCGACGCTGGTCTCTTTGACCTCAAGGGACAGATACGGCACCGGCCCCAACTTCACACGGACTTCGCCCTGGGATGCCGTCCTGGCGACATCCCCTTGACCTAACGCAACACCCTCCCGCAAAGCCAGCGCTTTGCCCGGAACCATTACAAACGAGAAGGGATTTTGAAACACCACCGAATCATAAAACCGCCCGTCCCCAGGGCCACTGTGAGCCCCCGACGCCTCGGCCAGAATCACCATCCGTCCCTTCGCCGACGCTCGGCCCAGCGGCAACATCCCCCGCTGCCCACGCTCTAACCACAACTCCAACCCCGCATGGGTGACTGCCGTCTCGCCAGCAGGCGCACCGCCCCCCAACTCGCCCACAAAAGCGACCCCGCCGTCACTTGCGTCCGCACTGGACCCCGAACCCAACACCGACCCACTTCCGCTGCCCTTGATGGGCCGAGTCAACACGACGGGCCCCAAAAGCGCCATGGGAGAACCACTAAGACTGAAGCCGGGCTTCCCCGAAACCAACGTCCCCTTCACGCCCTTCATGGTCATCACGTCGTTCTTGACCCACGCCCACGCTTCCACTTCCAACGTCGCTTTGTCCCCCTTCTCGGGCTTCTCGGGCAGCACCATGCGGTATTCCGGGCTCCAGCCAAGCCCCGTCGTGAAATACCCCAACGACACGATGGGCGCCGCACTCTTCACGAACCGCACATCCACCCGCCTGGACCCTCCGCCACGCATCACATCACCGTTCAACGGCTTCCCTTCCAACTCCATGCTCTCGACCAGTTCGACGGGCAACGCCACCTGGCCCTCGGCGGTCTCCAGAATTACCATGCGGGGCCCCCCGACAGACAACTCGGTTACCCCCAATAGTTTGCCCCTGGTCGTCTTGCCACGTGACATTACGTAGACCGAC
>CAYTWV010000180.1:2040-8324 GCA_964442235.1 uncultured Myxococcales bacterium
CTCCGCCAACCCCGCACCCACCGCTGGCTGCGCTGGAATTCGAACCGACATCACATCCACTTGGCCCTGGGTCGATACCCACAACGTCCCGTCCAGAGGCACCCCGTGAATTCGGGTCGAGAGCGTGTTCGACGGCGCACCACCCACGGCCTCCTCTACCACCCAGGCCACTCCATTTTCGTACATCACCACGGTTTTGGGCGCCGACTCCACCACCTGCCCCAACGCCACTCCACTTCCCAGCAACCACAACAACATGCCGGCCATCACTCTGGACATCTTCACTACCTCCGCCTTTGAAGCTGTAACTCTAGCGCATTCCCGCCCAGAGTCCATAGGCTAACGCCCCAATTTCCGCCTGGCCTGAGCCCTGTCGAAGGCGATGATCGACGGCCAGAGCGGACCTGTTTAGTGGCTTACAGTAACGATTCCGCCTTTCGCCTTCCAACCCCGATGACCAATTTCCATGCTCCTACCAAAAAAGGGATTGACTTCTCGATCCCCTACCCCTATTCATACCGCCCAAGGTGTTTCGTGTTTGAACTCTAGGAGGGTCGAAATGGAAATTAAGAGCATCTCGCTGCAGGAATTTCAGGGCGTCGTGGCCTCTACTGGTCGCCGGGCTTCTTATGGACAAAACCAAATTCTTCTTCGTAAAGCAGAAACCGAACCAGTGGCAATTACGTTCGAAACCGAGAAGAAGGCCATCTCCAAACTCACGGCTCTTTACGTGGTTAGAAGAAAGATGAGCGCACAGGTCAAGATTATCCGCCGCACCGACACCCTATACGTCGGGCCCGCCGAATATCTGCCCAGCCTCCGTAAGAGCAGAAAATGAGTCCCCCCTTCGCCTGGTCTCCCCTTCGGGCGCAGGCTAAGCCCCCCGGCCAAAGCCCTGGCTACTCCCCACCACAGCCCAGTCCCCGTGTTCGAAGCCACTGCCTTCTTTGCGCTGGCAACAGCAGCCTTTTGAACTCATAATGGCCCCATATCAGGAGGGACCATGCGAATGTTGCCGTTTGACCACCGTGTGTTCATCACCCTGTTCACCGCCAGCCTTCTCGCCTGCTCCTCTTCCGGAAATTCCGAGACCCAAGATACCATTGGGACCGACTCCTCTTTGGTCTTTCCGGATGCCGACGGAAACCCCCAACCCGCTGATTCTTCAGCCCCGGACACCAAAGACGCCTCGGTCACCGACCTCCTGCACCAGGACCAGGGCGACACCCAGACCCTCGACCAACTGGACTTGACCCCTTCCGACGTCCCGCCCCAAGAACTGACCGATGAATCCTCAGACATGGGTGGACCGGATTACGACGGCCCCGACTTGACCGAGGACCAGACCCCCACAGACCAGATTGACCCCGACTTGCCCCCCACGGATGTCATAACAGGCCCGCCCCCTCTGTTCGACCTGCCGTTGATTCAGGACGCCAGCACCGCTCACTGCACCTTCGAAAATCCCCACACCGTCTTCAAAGACGGCGTGATGCTGGACGCATGGCACGTCACTTACACCTCGTTTGAAGCCCAAAACGGAGTTCTGGTCCCCATCCAGATTCAGGGATTCGCTGCCAAACCCGCAGGGCAGGGCGGTCCCATGCCAGGTCTCGTTCAGGCCCACGGGTTGGGCGGCTATTGTGAAGAGGACCACGCCACCGGGCTCTCGGCACTGACCGGCATGTTTGTCATCGTCTACACGGGCCCCGGTGGCGGCACGGAACCCACCAATACCAGTGAAGGAACTCCCTCCTCTGCCATGGACGGCTACCACATGTTCGATGTGCTGCAAGACCCCAGACAGACCTGGTTCTGGGGCCACACCGTGGCGGCCATGAGAGGCATCACCTGCCTGCAAACCCGCCCCGAGGTCAACCCCGCCCACATCGGGATGACCGGCTTCTCTGCCGGCGGGGTCGCCACCCTTCTGGTGGCCGGCGCAGACCCCAGGCTTAAGGCAGGCGTTCCCCTCAGTGGAACCTTGGCCTGGGACGTGGCCGCAAAAAGCCCTAATGCCTGGCAGAATCAACTGTTGACCCTTGCGGGACTGACCGCCGCGTCCTCCGAATGGACCGTGCTGATGCAGAAACTCATCTCACCGCAAGCCCTGTTGGCCACCACCTCGGCGGCCCTGTTTATGGTCAATGGAACCACCGACGAATTCTTTCCCCTGACGGCCCATATGGCCACCTACAACGTCCTGGGTGAACCCAAACGGACCTCGTTTGCAGCCAATTTCGACCACGGCTGTTATCAACTCTCGGGGCTGGAAACGCCGGCCACCATCGAAGCACGGGCCAGTTTGCGGGCAAAAGGAGCCCAGCGGGCCTGGTTCCGCCACCACTTCCAAACCGACTCAAACTACGCCTACATCCCCAGCACCCCCCAACTTCAAGCCAGCAACCTGGGCGGCGCCACCTATCTTACGGCCATAGTCGACGGCGGCGGCAGTGCCCTTGATGTGGATACGGTCCATGTCTGGTGGAGCGGCGACGACTGCTGGTCCTTCATCTCCCAGGAACTGGAATCCAAAGGCAACGGCCTGTACGATGCACTGGTCCCAATGGTCCTGCCCCCCAACTCCGTCTATTATGTGGATGTCGTTTACAAAACCTCGGGACTCTTCGCCGAACGCTTTTCTGTCTCCTCGGCCCCTGTCATCCCCGATGGACTGGTCCCAGCCATACGCAACATGACTACCTGCATGTGATCAGACCCCACAGGCCTCGAATACCAGCGTCGCATAATCGCGCACCCACTCCCTCACGGTCGTGGCACTGACACACCGGAGCGACCTAAAAGCACCTGGGCCCCGGACGCCGATTGGTTTCCGAATTCCTGTCTGTAACCAGATATCGCTTTGGGGACTATTTGGGCTTTATGGTCGACTCGAATCGAGCAAAAATATCCAGCGCATCCGACTTGCTCACCACCCCCTCGGGGTCCGTCTCCTCCATTAACTGAGACGGAATCTCCTTCAGGAACCGGGACGGCTTGTAGTGGTGCGTCTCGCCACGCTCCTCACGACTTCCGAAGGTGGACAGAATCAGATTCTTCTTGGCCCGAGTGATGGCCACATAGAATAACCGACGCTCTTCTTCCAGCCCCGCTTCGTCGTTGATCGACCTTGCGTGGGGGAACAGTCCGTCAACCAACCCGGCCAGAATCACTCCCTTAAATTCCAACCCCTTGCTGGCATGCACGGTCATCAGCGTCACCAGCCGATCCTTGGTTTCGCCCGATGAAAAATCCGCCTCGTTCTGCTGCAACGCCAACTTCTCCAGAAACTCGGGCAAGGTCCGAACCAACCCATCGGACACCGCCTTGCGCAACATCCCCATCAGCCCCTGAACCGAGGTCCAGGCGTAGCCCTCCCGCTGCATCAAATCGTCCCGAATGCCCGAACGCACCAGCACCCGCTCACAAAGTCCCACCAACTCCTGCCCCGTAGCGGTCTTGGCCTCCAAGTGTGCTGCCGACAGCAACGTCACAAACTCCCCAAGCGCCCTGGCCGTCTTGGGCAATACCCCCGACTGCTCTGCTGCCAGGAACTTCTGTGTCGCCTCCAGAACCGGTAACCCCTTGCGACGCCACGTCTCGATGCGCTGCATCGTCGCAAGACCCACACCCCGAACCGGGTAGTTCACGATGCGCCGAAACGAAACCTCATCCGCCGGGTTCGCCATGATCCGGAAATAGGCCATCACATCCCGGATCTCCTTGCGATCGAAGAAGTCGAATGACCCCACTACTCGGTACGGAACCCCCGCCAGGCGAAAGGCCTCCTGCAACCCACGTGACTGTCCCTTGGTCCGGTACAACACAGCCACTTCGTCCGGCGGTACCCCTTCCGCAAGCCACGTCCGAACCTTGTGCGTGATGGCGTTGGCCTCGGACTTGTCCGTATCGTGTTTTACCCTGGCCACAGGCACCGCCATGCGATTCTGCGTCCACAACTCCTTGTCCTTTCGGCGAGAGTTGTGGGAAATCAGGGCGTTGGCGATGCTTAAGATGTTCTGCTCCGAACGGTAGTTCTGGGTCAGCTTGATGACTTTTGCCCCGGGAAACTGCGTGTCGAACTCTAGAATGTTCTCGACCCGAGCACCCCGCCAGCCGTAAATGGACTGATCGTCGTCTCCCACAACACAAAGGTTCAGCCGCCGGTCCACGATGTGCTTCAGAAATTCGAACTGAAGAATATTTGTATCCTGATACTCATCCACCATCACATAATCAAACAGGCCCTGTAGCTGGGCCCGCAACTCCGGATTTGCTCCCATGACCCGCACGGGAAGCAGAATCAGGTCGTCAAAATCCAGGCTTTGCGCCAGCTTCAACCGCTCGGTGTACTGCGAGTAGAAATCCGCCAACAGCGAGGCCTTGATGTAACCGAAACTCTTGATTACCTCGTCTTTGTCCTCGCCCAGCCCCTTCACACGCATCAGGAAGGCCATCAATTCGTCGCCGGACAAGTCCTTCTCGGTGAGGTTCAGTTCCTGGCGAATTTGCCGAATCATGGCCGAGCGATCCGCCTCGTCCATCACCTGACAGTGGCTGTCCAATCCCAAAAACCGGTGAAACCGCCTCACGATCCACAAACCGAACGAGTGGAACGTCGAGACAAAAACCTCGGCGGCCCGTTCGGCGCCCACCAGGGCCCGAATTCGCTCCTCCATTTCTTTGGAGGCTTTGTTCGTGAAGGTCACAGACAAGATGCGCTGAGGAGGCACCCCCCCCTCGATAAGCTTGGCGATTCTGTACGTGATAACTCGGGTCTTTCCGCTGCCGGCGCCAGCCAGCACCAGCAGCGGTCCCTCTTTGTGCAGCACCGCTTCGCGCTGCGGAGGGTTCAACCTCGATAGGTCAAGAGTCAAGGTCGGAACCTAGTGGATGCAGGATGCAGGACCCTGGAAATCGAAGGGGAACTGTCTGGCTTCCAACAGCCCGGTCACCGCCGGCTTGCTGCTCCATCCACGGCAGAACCACGCATCCAGGAAGTCCACAAAGTCAACCCCGGGTACCCCTCGGTCCGCAAAATGGATGCCCGAGAAGTAGTGGAAAATCGAGTCGAATACGCCCAGGCGCCTGCCGTGCACAGCGTCCGTGGCCTCGTCATCCCCCGAATCCACCATGTCCCACAGAATGGACGATACCAGGTACTCTGACACGTTGCCCGACTGCACGTTGTTATCCGTCTTGAATGCAAACGGAGAGGGCATCTCCTCCAGGTCGTCCACCAGATAAACACCCTGCGGTTTGCTGTTCACAAAGTACCGGCTACGCATCACATCGCACGCAAAAAACGTCGAAACGCCCTCGCTCCACGATCGGGTGGGAACATCCCGGGTCCCGTCGTGCAAACCGCCGGGATTCGAGTCCTTCGAAACACGGGCCAGAGCAAACTTGAAGAACTCCTTCAAGATCACCATGTCGTCGTATTCGTCTCGGTCAATTTCTTTGCCCTGCACCGACAGCGCCATGTATTCCGAACAAACGCCCGTGTCATACAGATACTTGGCACAGAACAACGTGTCCGTCGTGTCCGCCCCGGTCGCCCAATACACATTCAACAGACCCAGATCCGACCCGGTCAACAACCGGATCAGGTCGTAGCCGTCCACCACCACGTCGAAAATGTTGAACGCACCGGCACTCACCACCTCGGGAATGTCCAGGTTCAGCGTCGGGAACTCGTCAATGGTCTCGTCCATGACCTGCGAAGAGACATTGTAAAGCTGCTTGAACTTCGGGTGATTCATGACCGCAATGTCCCGCAGCTTCTCGTCCGTATTCGTCCGGGCCCGGGCCGTGATGTAGATGCCCGGTTCTTCCTTGTTCGAGAACTGGATTTCGTAGTTGCCATCCCGGTCCGTGTACCCAGAGGCCAGCACCGTGTTATCCAACGCCCGCTTCACGTCCACCGCCGCATACCGCACCGGCTTCCACGTCGCTGCCGAGAACCCCTGCTTGCTGAACGTCCGATCCTCGTACCGCACCCGACCACGCAGAATTCGGCCGCAATTATCGTTGTTGAACTTCGCTACTTCCACACCGGAACCCGCTCCACCGCTGTCCGACGTCCCCGGCGCAAACTCGCCCTGATACGTCTCCACTTCGCCGCAATAGTGCAACGTCACCGTGTAGTTCGCCCCCTGAAAATCACAGTCTTCATAGAAGTCCACCTTCACCGTGTACGTACCCACCGGAGCCTGGCCGTCGGGCCAGAACACGTTCTCGTTCTTGATGTGGTCGATGCTGCAAGCCGGATTCGAGTCCAAATC
>CAYTWV010000181.1:0-5427 GCA_964442235.1 uncultured Myxococcales bacterium
GGCGAGGGCCAGGGGGGGGCCGCAACCCCGGCAGCAACGCGTTCGGACGCGCTGGGCCGGTCGGTCGGACCCTGCTTCCTCCTTCGCCAAGGCTTCGGAGGACAAGTCGCCAAGGCTTCGTAGGGCAAGCCGTGTCGGACCTGGGGCGGCGACGGGTATTGGGCCCTCACCCTGCCCTCTCCCGTCGGGAGAGGGGATTCATCCATCGTCCATCCAAGGCCTCCGCCTCCCCAACCGCAACGCGTGCTTTGCTTCGCCGAACTGTCCGTTTTCGTTCGTTCTTGTCCGTTTTCTCCTTGCACGACGGCACCAATCGACTATGCTGCGCCGGCGAAGGGTCGAGAGGGTAGATAGTGTTGCAATATCTCTCAACGAAACAAGTTGCGGAATATCTGCATGTAAATGAAAAGAAGGTATATGCGCTGGTCGCGGCCGGCGAGATGCCTGCGTCCAGGGTATGCGGAAAATGGCTCTTCCCAAAACACCTGATCGACGAATGGGTTGCCGGGCACACGACGGTGCCGGGCCAGTATCGTGTGGACGGATTGTTGGATGACCTGCTGGTCGTGCAAGGCAGTGACGACGGGTTGTTCGAGTCGGTGTGCCGAGCGTACCGAGAGCGCATAGGTATTCCCGTGGTGGAGGCCCAAGTAGGCAGTCTTGGGGGATGGGAAGCCGTATCGGCCAATCGGGCTCACATGGCCGGCTACCACGTGGACAACGGCATGGTGGCCGGCAAAGCAGCGGGTGGTCGGTATCTGGTCAGTCTGTTCCGAAGACAGCAGGGCCTGATGTTTGCCCAGGAACGTGGCGGCCAATGGGCAGCGGGCCTACCGGCACTGGCTTGTGGCGGAGTCCGATTTGCAGACCGGCAGGAGGGGTCGGGGACCTATCATCTAACGAGAAGGCTGTTAGAGGCTGCAGGAGTGTCCCCGGAACGGCTGACCCTTGTGGGGCCCCATCATACGCACCTGGATGTGGCATTGTCGGTGCGCTGTGGCGTGGCGGAAGCTGGAATTGGTTCGTTTGCGGCTGCCAAACGGTGTGGGCTGGGGTTCGTGCCCCTGGAAGAGGAAGTGTTCAAACTGGCGGTGCCGCTGCGGTTGGCTTCGCACCCCCGAGTGGCGGGGTTTTTGCAATTCACCCAGGAGCACCTGCAGAAGGCATCAGGACAAATCCGGGATGGGTATCGCTTCGACGTGCTTGGAAAAGTGGAGACGGTGGGTGTTTCCATCTAGATTATATGTATTGTTTGGGGGTGTAGAATGAAAAAGTTGTTTGGTGTGATGTTCTCCATTATGGTGTTGTCCCTGATGGGCAGCGGCTGTTCCAGTGACTCAAAGTCGGATCCGGTGGACACTGTCCAGCAGGACACCGAGTCGCCGGCGGACACGGCCCAGGATGTGCAGACCACGGATTTGGCCCAGGATGTCCCCAATGTGGGGGACACAGCGGACGTTCAGGTCCCCGAGGAAGTTGCGACTGACAATCAGGTGCCCGTGGATGTCGTTACGGATACCCAGGTCCCCGAAGACACGACCGAGACGGCTCAGCCGGACGTGGTTGAAGACGTGGTGCCGGGAGTGACGGGTACCATCACGGTGAAGGTGGGCGAGGTCACCACACCCGTGGATCTGTCCAAGCTGGATCCCACGGTGTTCAACGAGGTCCCTGCGATCCGCCTGACCCGCATTGTTGAAGCTGCTGCCATTGCGATGCCGTACAATTATCACTATAATTTTATCGCTGGCGATGGCTTTAATGTGCTCGTTGATAAGATGGAAGGCGACTACTCTAAATTGCCTTGGTATAATGAATTGGACAAGGGTTTTGTTTATTATGACGCCGAGAAAGACATGCTTCGCATTGGTTGGGATGCCGCTCTGGCGTTCCCGGGGTCGCTGAATGTGAAGGGAATCGGCGACGGCACCATCGAAGCCGTTGCGGTCGAAGCCACGAAGTTCGTCGTCATTGCGGGAACGGTTCGGACGCTGCTGGATACGGCGACTCTGCCGACGGTGGATGTGGTGGATTACAAACATCCTGAAGACGGGGCCAAGCCCATGATCGCCATGGCCGAAGTGTTCACGGCAGCGGGCGTCACGGCACCGGCTGACTTCACCTTCAAGTTCTATGGCATGGACGGGTTCAGCAACAATGACGACAACCTGATGCCGTACGAGAACGCCCAGCACGGCTACTATGAGCCCATCAAGCGTCGGATTATCCTGGAAGAGGCCTGGGACACCAACGAGTGTTGCTGGTCGGTGAAGGACACCGTGCTGATTCTCTGTTTGCCGAAATAAGCAGCGAGGAACTCCATGCGCCAAAACTGCCGTTTTGCTGCCCTCGGGCTGCTTTCGCTGTGGCTGGTTGCCTCCCTGGTCAGCGCCTGCTCGTCGCAGGAAAGCTCCAACGAGGAACCGAAGGACCTGAAGGCAGACGTCTCCCTGGATGTTAGAGAGGATGTGTCGGTCGACGTTGCTCCTGAACTGAAAGCCGAAGTGGCCTCGGATCTGATTTCGGAGGATGTGACGGACGTGGCGGCCGACTCGACCGTCGAGCCGGAGATTCAGGTCGACACGGTGGTAGAGGACAAGTGGGCCTTTTGTGATGTGGCGACGGACACGAACTGCATCGAGATCGTGAAGGGCGAGTCCGTCTTCTACCAAAAAATCGGGCGCCATCCGACCATGGAGTTTGACGACGAAGGTACTCCCCGAACGGTGGTTCGGCTCTCGGATTTGATTGAGGCCGACGCCATCCCCGAGCCCGACGCCTGGCGATACCAGATTTTCGGGTCCGATGGGTTCACGTTTGGCGGTTATGCTTCGTGGGACCAGATGATGCAAGGCTATCTGGAAGTAGGGGCTCGCCGTGTGGTTTGGGAGCCCGTGCTGGAGCTTCCCGATTCCTTGAGAGTGAAGGATAGTGTACGAATCGTGCTGAGTCCTGCAGGAGAGCAGTAATGAGGGGGGCGGCCCGGCTGCTTCTGGTTTGTGCTTTGTGTGCGTCGTCCAGCACTCTGGCCGATGCGGCAGAGCGCAGCCTTTGGTCTTCGCAAGAAGAGGCTCAGAGCCTGTCGGTAGATGGCTGGCTGGCAACGGACCTTCGGGCGTTTCGGCGCACGGAGACCGGATACGGTGCATCCTGGAACGTAGAGCCGGTGCTGAACTCGGCGCGTCTGGCCCTGCGCTACCGGTTTCAGGATGTATTTACGGTTCGCCTGGACGGCGAGTTTGCCGAAGCGAATCCCGACGTCCAGGAAGCTTGGCTGGAGTACTCCCCGATTCAATTCCTGGCCCTGCGGGCCGGTCGCGTCAAGGTGCCCTTCGGCCTTTCTCCGCAGCAAAGTGTTCCGGAGTATGACCTGCTGTCGGCGCCTATGGTGTTTGGCAACGCCAAGGACTTTCGGGACGTGGGGTTCATGATTTCCGGTGACTGGGCCGAGGGCTTCCTGACTTACGCCGTGGCCGCAGTGACGGGAAGTCGGGACTTGTCCGTGGATGTAAACGACAAGCCCGACGTTGTGGGTCGGCTTGTTCTGCACATGCCTGAAGGCAGTTGCCCCTGGGTCCGAGGGATTCAGTTGGGAGGCAGCGCCTCTTGGGGAGAGGGACCGACGCGCCACGGGTTTCGGGGAAGGACCCTTGGGGGCCACACGTTTTCGGATCCTCCGGTGGTGCGCGGTAACCAGCTCAAATGGGGCGCTGAGTTCTTGTGGCAGAACCCATTGTTCAAAGTGTCCGGTGAGTACGTTGCCATCAACCAAGACCGAGATGGCATTACCGAATCTCAGAAGGTTGGAACGGCCTTTGTCCAAGTTGGGGAACTGGAACCCTACGTCGTGACTGGCTACTACGCCGAGGCAACGGCCTACCTGACCCGTATGTTCGGGTGGGACCAGGACCAGTTTTCCGCCGTGGAACTGACCGGACGTTTCGAACGCCTGGATTTCGGCGATGGAACCCGTGAAGTGGCTCTGGACACAGGGACCGAACAACGGGCCCCTCTGCTTGACTCGGGGCTGACGGGAGTTGGCGTTGCGCTGCACGTCCGACCGGCTCGCCAGGTACGGATTACTCTGGCCTGGCAGGGGCTGCTGTTTGACGACGCCGAAATGGAGCCCGATTTCGAGAAACCCCAGGCCGATTCCGACCCCGCCGCCTCCGCTCCTTCCCCCTCTTGGGTTCACAGTCTCTTTCTGCGCGCTCAATTCGAACTCTAGTCCACGGCCATCAAGGTTGCGCACTCGGCAGAATTTGTTACCCTACGCAGCGCAGAGTCGGGCTGGTTCCCGGTGCAAAGTGATTCAGGAGGTGCGTTTCACGTGACGGGTCCCGCAAAAAAGCCGCCAAAGGCCCCCATGGTGCCGCCGGCGCCTTCCCCCGCCCCGCACGCGGGCGCAGTAACAATATATCATCGCGACAATCTGGACGTTCTGGCCCGACTGCCCCAGGGCAGCATCGACCTGATCTATATTGACCCGCCATTCAACACGGGCAAAGTCAGAAAGCTGGAAGGGATGTCCGTGGTTCAGGACGATTCGGGCAGCCGCACGGGGTTTGGTGGCCGAAGGTACCGCACTGTGGAGGAGGGCCGTCGCTCGTACCGGGACACGTTCGACGACTATATGGAGTTCCTTTTCCCCAGGCTGGAGCAGGCCCATCGGCTGCTGAAACCCACGGGCAGCCTTTTTCTGCATCTGGATTATCGCGAGGTGCACTACGCCAAGGTGGCACTGGACGGCATTTTTGGGCGGCGCAGTTTCATAAACGAGATTATCTGGGCCTATGACTATGGTGCCCGAAGCAGAAGCAGATGGTCTCCGAAGCATGATAATATTTTGTGGTACGCAAAAACACCGACGAAATATACGTTCAATTATGAAGAAATGGACCGCATCCCTTATCTGGCACCCGAACTGGTTGGCGAGGAGAAAGCTGCCCGAGGCAAGACGCCCACGGATACCTGGTGGAACACCATCGTCAGTCCAACGGGCTCCGAGAAGACCGGCTATCCCACCCAGAAGCCTTTGCGAGTGTTGAACCGAATTGTGCAGATGCATTCGAAACCCGGGGACTTGCTGTTGGACTTCTTTGCGGGCAGTGGCTCGTTTGGAGAAGCTGCAGCGTCCCATGGGCGAAACGTGATTCTGGTGGATCGCAACAAGCAGGCCATCGAGGTCATGTTAGAGCGTCTTTCCCGCTTCAGCCCGGTTCTGGATCCAACCCCCAACTTATAGCTCCAGGCCCCGATAAGGGTCGGGTCAGCCTTTCGACTCGGCTACGCCTCGCTCACGGCGCGCCCCCAAACCCCCAGGCAAGCTGGGGGCTTATAGCTCCAGGCCTCGATAAGGGTCGGGTCAGCCGTTCGACTCGGCTACGCCTCGCTCACGGCGCGCCCCCAAACCCCCAGGCAAGCTGG
>CAYTWV010000181.1:5527-8317 GCA_964442235.1 uncultured Myxococcales bacterium
GGGCTTATAGCTCCAGGCCTCGATAAGGGTCGCGGAGGTGTGTGTAATCAGGCTAGCTTGGTGATATAAACGTGTGGTAATGCCCGTCTACGGAATTACCAGGAGTTCCCGACGATTTTGGCGGGAATGGACTGGAACTGCAGGCCGATGGACATGCTGTCCGTAATTCCATCCTGGTCCAGGTCGATGTCCAGGATGGTCCCAAACATCATCGTGGCCAGGCTGCAATAGCTGTAGAGGCTTGCGCACGGTTCGTCACAGGCCGCCGAACTGCCGCCGGTGGCACATTTGTCGGTGGCTGGGTCGATAAGCGGCTGGCCTAAGCCCAAACACGAACAAGAGGAGTCGACGAACCCGTTCAGGGCCTCGACAATCACGGCCTTTCGCACGACGCCACCCAATTTGCCTTGGGAAATGCTGGCCTTATCGCCGTTTACGACGCTTAAGGTTCCCTCGATCATGGCGTTGTCCAGGATCAGGGTCATCGGGGTGGGCCCAAATAGCGGAAGCTGCACGATGAACATCGAGGGGCCGCCATGAAGCGTGCCGGCGGAAAGGCTCATGTCCTGGAACACGATCAGCGGCATGCCCTGGTCGTCCAAGGAATCGGGCAGGAGCAGGAATTCGCCTCCGTTGGTGCTGTCCAGGTTATCCGAATAATCGGAATCCGCATCGGTGGCCAGGTAGGCGTTCATGGTGAACTCGGTGGCGTTTGCCCACCCCGAGACCCCGACGAACTCGAGCAGTATGGCCAGTTGGCCGCTCCAAATAGCGTCGGCCAGAAGTTGGTTCACGTCCATGTCAGGCACAAAGGAGCCAAGCAGGTCCACGAGCCCAGCGGCGGAGTTGTCGATGTCGCCATCGTCGTTCAGATCAAAACAGCAAGGGGTGTCGCTGTTTTTCTCCGGCATGAACATCTGGTCGATGAAGGTAACGACGGGCGGTGTGGGAGAAACACACGTCCAGGTCACCGCATCACAGACCTGATTTTCATCACAGACCCCGCACTGGCCCAGACAGCCGTCGTCGCCGCACAATTTGCCTTGGCAGTCCGGCACACACACCACTTCGGCCGTCTCTTCGATGGCGTCCAGCAAATCGGGGGAAGGTACATCGGCAGGGGTCAGGTCCTGCGGGGTCACGTCGGCAACATCAGGCGCGTTCAGGTCCGGGTCCAAAACGAGGTCTTCGGGTGCCGGCACATCCGGGGTCACTGCAATGTCCGGGTCCGGTTTCGAGAGGTCTTCCACGGGAATCGTATCTTCCCGGGCCAAAGAATCCTGGCCCGCCACATCCTGCAGCGGGGCAGACTGGTCCTGCTCCACCTTCGGCTCTGACGTGGCGCTATCACACGCAACCATCGCCCAACACACCCCTATCGCCAGGAATACCGTTCTCATTTGCCACCTCCGATTTGGAAAGGAACCGTGAAAGGGTGCCGGGTTGGAGGCGAAAGATCAAGCTAGTACGAATCGACCCTTGTTGCCGCCGTGTTTTGTGGGGTGACTTGGTGTGTCTGTGCCACGACCGTAAGGGAGTGGGCGCGCCGATTGATGCCATGCGGGTAGGCGAAGCCCATGGGTGACTAAACAGGTCCGCTGTGATCGTCGATCATCGCCTTCGACCGGGCTCAGGCCAGGACACTGGGCATCGTTGGGCATTGAGCGAAGCCCTTGACTTCGCCCGCCTGGCAGTTAGGCTCGGCGAAGATTGCAGACGGAATACGGGTGGACCTTCATGGGAATCCGGGGCTGGGGGCTTCTTGTCACGTTGGCGCTGACGCCAGGGCTGGCGCAGAGCGCACCCGGCTATGTGTTGCGTCCGGAATCCGGGCCCGTGGTGGCCGGGTGTTTTGATGCACTTTTGCCCGGAATCACGCTGAACAGTCTTTCCATTGTCCGAGATGATGCCAGTGCAGTCCTTTGTGAAGGGCCAGCCGAAACTGGCTGTTTCCAAATCCGGTTGCAGCACCCGGAGGGGGAGTGCCCCGGGCGTACAGCGGGGTTCTGGTGTGTGGTCTTCTTGGCTCCTAGTCCATCGGCAAAAGTCCAGACCCGAGTCGAGCAGGCGTTGGCGGCGTGTTCCGGGACCTCCCCCTGGACGGAAGAGCACGAAGCCCCCGGCGCCATGGAATTTGAGGCGCCGCGGGATGAGCGAGCGGCGGGCGAAGGAACTGCGGGTCAGGGAGCAGCGGGTGAGGGGGCCATGGTTGGGGGTGCGGGTATGGAGGACCCTCTGGACGATTCGTCGCACTGGATGGAAGCCTGGGGAATTGCGCTGTCCCTGGTCCTGTTGCCGTTGGTTGCTGGGGTACTGTGGGGGCGGCTGGTGGGCACTCGATTGTTGCGCAGGTCTGGCGGGAAACTGTCCAGATTGGCTCTAGGCGCCGGGGTCATGATCGCTCCCCCGTTGGTGCTGGTTTTGTTGCCCTTGGGATTCTGGGATGTGCTGCTTTCCAGCGCAATCGCCGTGCTGGGCGTGGTTCGGGGCCTGGTTCCGGGTCAGAAGAAAGCCTGGCCTCGTTTGGATGCTCTGGTGTTGATTTCAACAATTCTTGCCGTTGCCGCTGCCGAATGGGGCGTCCGCACGTGGCTTGAGCCGGCTTCCACCTTTGTGTCTTTCAAGGATTCGCCTCGTTCGTCGGGCAAAATGACCGCAGAAGAACAAGAGGCCTGCAACCTGCTTTTCCCAGACGAAGACCCGACGCTGTTTCAGCAGCGGACGGCGCTGCTGGACCCGGGCAAACGCACGGTACTTCACCTGGGCGATTCCATGGTCTATCCCTGGGAG
>CAYTWV010000182.1:0-6867 GCA_964442235.1 uncultured Myxococcales bacterium
GGGTCTCGGTGCCCTCGGGGATTCCTGACTTTCGAGCCCCCGATGGCTTGTGGACCCGTTTCAACATTATGGACTACGCCACCATCTTCGCCTTCCGCTCCAACCCCGAGAAGGTCTGGCATATGTTCCATGAAATCGAGCAGAGTGTGGCGCAAGCCAAGCCCAATCCGGCCCACGCTGCCCTGGCCCAACTGGAAGCACTGGGATTGATGCGTTGCCTGGTTACGCAGAATATCGACGGGTTGCATCAGGCAGCGGGTTCGTCGGTAGTGCAGGAATTCCACGGCTCGTATCACCGGTATACGTGTGTCTTTTGTGGCACCGGAGCAAGCCCCGAGCAGGCTGCCTTGTGCCGCGACACCCAGGGGATTCCCCGTTGTGATTGCGGAAAACCCATGAAACCCGACGTGGTGTTGTTTGGTGAAAGCATCCCCACCCAAGCGCTGAATCGCTCATTTGCGGCGGCACGCCAGGCCGACACCATTCTGGTCATCGGGACGTCGGCCCAAGTGGCCCCGGCCAGCGAATTGCCCCAGATGGTCCGCAACCGGGGCGGCACGGTGATCGAAATGAATCTGTTAAGCACGGAACTAACCGAGATGGCCAACATCCACGTCGACGGCGATGTCTCGCAGACCCTGCCAGAATTGGTGCGATTGGTTCAGAAGCTTCGATAGCCAAGACCCTGCAAAACCCAACCCATAGTGCGCCCACTCGGCGAGTCGCTACGGATCATTGCAGACGACGTTTCCGATTGCGGTGTTTCCGGTGGGATAGGAAGTCTTGAACTTGTCCACGTACCAGACATTCACATAAACACCATAGGCGGGTTGGGTCCCTTTGTTGGTGCCCTTGCCCCCGGCGGAACAGGCGATGCCCGGGACATCGGGAGAAGACCCTGAAATCGTGATCAACTGCCAGGAAGCTGCCGAAGCGTTGATATTACAAGTCTTCAGGCGGCAGAACAGATCGGCATCCAGTTGGTCACAGCCGGTATCCCCGGCATAGGAGCAGGAGCCGCTGCAATAGAGATAGGCGATGTCCTTAAAGAAGCAGGTGACGGTGCAATCCTGCTCGCAGCCGTCGCCGTTGTCGGCGGCATCACAAATGGTGACGTCCCCTAGTGCGCAGCCGTCGTCACACTCTTCTTTGGCCGTGCCGGCGGTCTCTTTAATGTTGTTTCCGCAACAAGGAGTAATGGCCGTATATACACAGCCCGTGGCGGAGTTGCAGGCAGCACTTTTGCAGATTTGGGCGGGGCAGACGGTGTCCGAGGTCTTGACACACGCACCGCCGACACAATGGTCTCCAGTGGTACAGAAATTGCCGTCGTTACACGTATTGGTATTGTCATTCGTATAGGTGCAACCCGTCGCGGGCACACAGACGTCGTCGGTGCAGGCGTTGTTGTCGTTGCAGGTCAACGGGCTGCTTCCGGTGCAGTTTCCGGACTGGCATGTGTCCACGGTGGTGCACTTGTTGTTGTCGTTGCACCCCGTGCCGTTGAGGGTATTGGGGTGGGTGCAACCGGAAGCGGGCACACAGACGTCGTCGGTACACTGGTTGGTATCGGCACAGTTCGGCGCTCCGTCATTGATGCAGGCTCCGGCCGAGCAGCGGTCATTGACGGTACACAGGTTGTTGTCCGTGCAGGTGTTCGCATCGTCGTTGGTGTACTTGCAGCCCGTCGCCGGCACGCAGGTATCGTCCGTGCAGGCCTTGTTGTCGTTGCACACCAGGGCGGGTCCGCTGATACACTCTCCGGCACTGCACGTATCGTTTTCGGTGCAGGCATTTCCGTCGTTGCATGAGCCCGCTGCGGGCGTGTGGGTGCAACCTCCCGAGGGTGCACAACCGTCCAGGGTGCAGACGTTGTTGTCGTTGCAGTCCAGCGAGGTGCCGGCCCCACAAACCCCGTTGCTGCACTTATCATTAAGTGTACAATCATTATTATCGCTGCAATTCGTTCCCGTAAGTTTGGTATAAAGGCAGCCGGATGCCGGAACACAGGAATCGGTAGTGCAGACGTTGCTGTCGTTGCAAACCAGGTCCACGCCGGGAAGACAGGCCTTGCCGGAGCACTTATCGCCATCCGTGCATTTATTCCCATCATCACACGTGGCCGTGTTCGCCAGGTAGTAACAACCGGTAAGTACATCACACTTGTCGTCGGTGCAGACATTGGTGTCGGCACAGTTCTTTGCGAATCCAGCCACGCAGGTGCCGGCGCTGCAATAATCGCCGTCGGTGCATGCATTTAAATCATTGCAACTGCTTCCCGTCAATTTCACATTTTTGCATCCGCTGGCCGGATCGCATGAATCGGTGGTGCACTCATTGTTATCGTCGCAATTGGGTGCCTGGGTCCCGGATTTGCAGAGGTCGGCCTGGCACACATCGCCAAGCGTACAGGCATTCCCGTCATTGCAGTTTCCGGTAATGTTGACGTGTTTGCAGCCTGTGGCGGCCTCACAAGAGTCCAAGGTGCACTGTTTGGAATCGTCGCAGGGGTCGATGGGACCGGGAGCACACTGTCCCGCCTGACATTTGTCCCCAATCGTGCAAAGGCTGTTGTCGCTGCAATTGTTTCCCGAGAGCGAATCGTGGCCGCAGCCCGTGGCCGGCAGACAATAGTCCGAGGTGCACACGTTGTTGTCGTTACAATTCAGCTCGGTTCCCGGCACACAAACGCCGCCGGCACAGGTGTCCCCCAAGGTACACTCGCTATTGTCCGAGCAGGGGTTGTTGTTGTTTGTCAAGACACAGCCCACCTTGGGCACACAGTTGTCCGTGGTGCACACCTTGCCATCGTCGCAGCTTAAGGCTCCGGTGCCCACACATTGTCCCTGCTTGCAAACATCCACGACGGTGCAGGGGTCCTGGTCGCTACACCCCACATCGTTGTAGGGGTGAAGGCAGCCCACGGAAGCCTGGCAAATGTCGTCGGTGCAGACATTGTTGTCGTTGCAATCCCGTTTGGTGCCCGATTGGCACAAGCCCCCCAGGCAGTAGTCATTTTCGGTGCAGAAGTCGTTGTCGCTGCACGACTCGCTGTTGTTGGTATAGAGGCACCCGCCCTGCTGGTCGCAGGCATCGGTGGTGCAGGGATTGTTGTCGTCGCACTCCACGGAACTCATGGGAATGCAGAAACCGTTCTCGCAGTGGTCACCGACGGTGCACTCGTTGAAATCGGTGCATTCGGCCGCATTGGGCAGATGTTTGCACATCGTCACGTCGTCGCAATAGTCGTCGGTGCAGGGATTGTTGTCCTCGCAGTCACTGATTGGCCCCGAGTGGCACTTGCCCAGATAGCAGTTGTCGCCGAAGGTGCAGGCCTCCCCGTCGGTGCAAGGGAGTTCGTTGAAGGGGTACAAACACCCGGTGACATGGTCACACAGGTCGTTGGTGCAGGGGTTCCCATCCGAACAAACCAGGTCCACACCTTTGCACGCCCCCCCCATGCAGACATCGCTAGCCGAGCAGGCGTCCAAGTCATCACACGCATCCCCATCCAGATTGGTGTATGAGCAGCCCTGGCCGGGCGTACACAGGTCGGCCGTGCAGGGGTTCTCGTCGTCACAGGCCCCATCATCGATGGTGCCGTTACAATCGTTGTCCACACCGTCGCAAGACTCTCCTGCGGGAATCAGGGCGGAACACTCGCCCAGCCCCTCGGGCAAACAGACTCGTTGACCTTCACACTGCCCCACGGCATTGGTGCGGCGACACCACGTAGACAGGGCCAGAGCCACTGCGGACTTGGAGCAGGGGCAGGGGCCATCCAGGTAGACACACTGGCTGGTCTTCACGCCGTCCAAGCCTTCGGCGGCCTGGCATCCGTAGCCCTGGGGGCAATCCCCATCCACGCTACACGTGGACCCACAAAAACGCCCCACTTCGCCATAAACCAGACAGCGGGTCTTCACCCCTTCGGTGGAGCAATCGGCATCGGTTTCACAAGGCAGACACAGGTGGCTGTGGCGAGACAAGCAGGCAAACTCCTGGTCCGGGCCGGTCTGCAGTTTCATGCAATCAAATCCGATGGGACATTCTTCGACACAGGTGTTGGTGCAGACCTTGTCGCCCAGGTGGAACACACACAGCGACGACTCACAATCGTCGTTTTTCATACACGAATCGCCGGGGCAGGCTTTGCCCCCGCACAGATAGACCACCGCGTCAGTATCCGACGAGAAGTCAAACCGGAAGTCCCACTCGGGCTGGTCCTTTGGCGCAAACAGGTCGGCCACAAGGGTATCCTGGCCAAACGTGACGTCGGAAAAGAGAGGGGCGTCCTCGCCAGCGTCCAGCGTTTCGGTTCCGGTGCCATCCGGCCAGACGGTGGGCGTGGAACAACCGACCACGGCAAGGGCTATCGTCAGCGCAAAGGCGTTGGCCAATGGGGCGAAACGGTGTTTCATGGGGCACCTCGGGCAGAACACAAGACCCGGCCACTATACTCGGAGGCCCGAGCTTAGTCCAACCTAGAGTAACGCACGTGCGAGGGGGTGGGGCCCTTATGAAGAGCCGCGACCGTGAGGGCTCCGGGCCAAAGCCCCATGCGCCCCAACGACCACAAACCGATTTGTGGATATGAAACTAAAGTACCCTCTCAAGAAAGGCCAGGGCGTTTTGAGTCAAGTCGGGACTGCGGCGGTGAAGGTCGCCGCCCACCAGCAACATCATATCGCGACCATAAAAATCAATAAGTTCCTGAACCCGTTCCACGGACATGCCGCCGGCAGGGCCCGGCAGGATGGAGCGATAGTGGCCCAGCGGTTGTTTGCAGCGGAACGCAATGTCCTGGCACTGCTCTGGCGTAAACGCAAAACGCCCGCCGAAGCTGGGGAAGATGGTACAGTCGGCCCCGGCCAGTCGGGGCAGCAAGCCAAACAGCACACCGTGGGAGATTCCATGGGTTTCATGCTGCGCCATGCCGCCCAGGAATGAGGGATGGCACAGGATGGGCAGGTCCAGCGTGGCATCGCCCGCAATTCGCCGAATCAAATCGAAACCATTCAGGCCCGGCGCCACAACCAGGGCCTTGGCCCCCATGGCTTTGGCAAACAGGATTCGCTCCCAGACTTCTTCCAGCGGCCCCGACACCATAGGCGCATAGATGCAGTGTTTCCCGGTCTCTTCGTTGGCTTTGGCGACGGCTTCGGCCGCACGAGCCACCCGGTCATGGAAGGGACAGAAGGATTGGTTGGCCAGGCCGTGGTCGTCTTTGATGACGTCGATGCCGCCCCGGGCGAATCGGTACGCCATGTCGCCCAGTTCTCTGGGCCCAAGGCCCATGGGCTTTAGCGCGGTGCAAAGCAAAGGCCGCTCCGGCACACCCAGCCGCTCTCGAATCCCCCGATGTCCGAACCTTGGCCCGGGAAACGCGGCTAGCAGTGCCGATGGCACACGTACGTCTTCCACCCGCACACCCGGCAGAATCGAGGCGTTCCCAAACACCACGTTCAGGAACTGGGTGAAGTCGCTGCCTGCTACCTCTACGGGGTAACTGATGGTCGCCACCCAACTGTCGCCGGTGCCGGCTTCCAACCGCTCCAGGCGGCCCAAGATGCCATCACGAATCCACGGCTGCGAAACCAGTTCCAAGGGAAATTCGATGGTCTGCTCCACGGCCAGGTGTGCTGCCCGCTCTCGGGCAAACGCCTCGGGGCCAGGCAGGCGGTAATCCACATCAAAACGAACTCCCGACAACACGGGTTCGGGGGTGTGGAAGATCGTAGGGGTCATAGGTCCTCCGCCTTGGCAAACAGGCTTCCCTGGCCAATTCTCACTGTGGATAGTTCTTCATCGGAAATCGTTTCGTTCAAACCTTGCAGGGATTGGATGGTTTCCACCAGGGCCCTGGCATCCAAGCCGTATTCCCGCATCAAATAGGCTTTGGAAGCCCCATGGGCGTACGTGTCTTGAAGGCCCAGACGCACCAGACGACATCCGGTACCGGCCTCGGCCATCTGTTCGGCTACCGCGGACCCCCAGCCCCCAATCACCGAGTGGTTTTCCAACGTTACCACGCCGTCCAGCGGCCCTTGCAAAAAGGCGGCCACGGCACTCCCGGGCCAAGGTTTAAGCGTGGAAAGGTGCATCAGGCGCACGTCGATGCCACGGCGGCCCAGGCAAACCACAGCCTTCATGGCCTCTTCGGTGCAGATGCCCGCCGAAATCACGGCCATCTTGCCTTTGGCAGACAACACTCGACCCTGACCCAACCGCATGGGGGCGCCTTCGGGGAACAGCCTGGGAACTTCGCCACGCAACATACGGATATAGACGGGACCGTTCACGGCATGGACGGCCTCCAGGGCGCTCTCCACCTCGGTGGCGTCGCCCACTTCGACAATGGTCATGTTCGGCAACGAGCGCATCAACGCCAGGTCGTCGGTCGCCTGATGGGTAACGCCGCCTGGCGTCGTGATTCCGGGCAAAAACCCCACAAACCGAACACGCAGATTGGGATAGGCCACGGACATCGCCACCTGGTCGAACACCCGACGAGTCAAAAAAACCGAGAAGGTATGCAGATAGGGCACAAATCCTTCACGGGCCAGTCCGGCGGCCATGCTGACCATGTTTTGCTCGGCCATGGACATGGTCAAGAAACGGTCAGGCAGGGCCTCTCGAAAATCGTCGGCTTCGCAGGAAGCGGTAAGGTCGGCGGACAAGACCAGCACTTCGGGATGTCTCCGGCCAAACTCCACCAGGCACCGGGCGTGCGCTCGAGACACGTATTCCTGACTCATGCCTTCTCCCTCCAGCCGTCCAAGAGGGACTGATAGGTTTCCCGCTCCTGGGGGGTCTTGAACCGAACGTAGTGGATTCTCGGGCGGCGCTGTTCCAGCAGCGGAACTC
>CAYTWV010000182.1:6880-8277 GCA_964442235.1 uncultured Myxococcales bacterium
ACAGGGGTTGGTGCGTGCCACAATCACCAAGGGGCGGCCAGAATGCGGCTGGTTCGAGGCCCTTTCCAAAGCATACACATCGTGGCCGTCTACCTCGGCTACGGACACACCAAAGGCCGAAAGGCGTTCAACCAGCGGCTCGATGTTCCCCACGCTGGCCATGGCTCCGTCACACTGTTGTGCGTTGGCATCCACCACCACATGCAGCTTTTCAAGTTGGTGATACGAGGCCACGTTCATGGCTTCCCACGTCTGCCCCTCTTGGAACTCGCCATCGGACATGAAGACCCAGGTTCGGCCTGATTCGCCCTTCATCTTCCGGGCCAACGCCACACCCGCTGCCTGACTGATACACTGCGCCAGGCTTCCTGCCGTGACTTCGTGGCCAGGAGAGTGTTCGGCCCCAATCAGTTCCACCGTGGAACCGTCCTGGTTGAACGCTTCCATCCCCTCTTCGGCCAGCCGGCCCACTTCGATGAGGGTTGCATACAAGACCAGTGCGTAATGGACCGGGCCAAAAAAGAAGCGATCCAGCTCCGGACTGCGTGGGCCGTTGTACCCCGCCCCGGTAAACGAGTGGGGATTGCCCGGCCCCGGGACTCCCCCGAATGGAAGCGGAATGGCCGGAGCCACGCTGGGCCCCAGGTTCATCAGCCGTGTGTAAAGTGTGGCCAGCAACTCGGCCGACGAACACGCCTGACTGAGGTAACCGCCGTTTTGCCTCAGCGTGTGCTCCAGAACTCGGCGCCGAATCCCCCGGGCCACCCGCTGCGCTTGCGCCACCCACGGGGCGGCCCCTTTGGGATCACCCCGGTTCTCATCACGTGGACTCTGTTCCATCCCGCCTCCAGGTGCAAACCGTCGCCTATTCGTACCCCAGCCAGGCCGATACGGTCAACGTCAACTCGATACAGACCCACAACAGCACCCCTTGCGAAGGTTCCTTTTTTCCGGACCCCGGCCAGCGATAACCCGGGGCCACGCATCATTGACACCCCGGGCAGGGGCGGGTAGCCTCGGGTGCCGCCAGGGGGAGGTTCATGAAGCTTCTGCAGATCATCCGTAACGACCCCGTGATCTTCCGCTTCAGCCTCTATGGTTTTTTGAAGAATCAGGAATACTACGACCCCTTCTGGATCCTGGCGTTTCGGGAAAAGGGCCTCTCGTTTTTGACCATCGGCCTGCTGATTTCCGTCCGTGAAATCACCATGAACCTGTTCGAAATCCCCTCGGGGGCCATCGCCGATGTGATGGGGCGCCGGGCAGCGATGATCTTTTCGTTCCTGTGTTATATCGCCTCGTTTGCGCTGTTCGGGGCCGCCACCGATGTCACGCTGCTCGCCGCCGGAATGGTAGCCTTCGGTTTGGGAGAGGCCTTCCGAACAGGCACCCACAAA
>CAYTWV010000183.1:0-8192 GCA_964442235.1 uncultured Myxococcales bacterium
ACTACTACTTTCGCAGCAAAGAGAGGCTTTTTGAGTCCATCTTTGAGATGAAAGCAGCGATGTTCATGTCCTTCTTTCTGGCCATTGCGGACCAGGAAGTGGGCTTCCTGCAGAAGGCCAGCCGCCTGGTTGAGGCGCATTTCGACTTCCTGATGCAGCAGCCTCGAATTCCGTTCCTTCTGCTCAACGAACTGTCCACCAATCCTGGACGAATCGATTCCATGAGGAGTCGTGTGGGCAGCACGATTTCGATAATGACAGGCCGTCTGGAAGCGGAGCTGGAGGCAGAGTTCCAAAAGGGGACCATTCGGCATGTGTCGGTAAGGGACCTAATCTTCACGGTCGTGTCGCTCAACGCCTCGGTATTTCTGGGCGGGCCGATTCTGCAGCGAGTGACCCAGTTGTCCGACGAAGCCCTGCACGAGTTCTACATGAAGCGCCGGTCCGAGAACGTAACCCTGGTTCAGAGGTTTTTGCAGCCATGAGGCGACCGCAGCGAAACGGGGTCGGCAGACGATGCCACCTGGGTTCCGTTGCCTGGAGGGGTACCATGAAGACCTTCATATATCTGTCGTTGTTTTCCCTACTGGTGTTCAGCGCTGCCTGCAGTGGAAGCGAAACGAAACTGGTGGCTTCGGGGGCGTTTGAGGCCACGGAAGTCATCGTGTCGTCGGAATCCACGGGCAAAATTCTGGAGTTGTCGCTGGAAGAGGGTCAGGAGGTTGCGGCGGGGCAGGTGGTGGGACGCATCGAGTGTCTTCCCCTGAATCCCCAGAACCTGGATCTTCAGATAAAACGTTGCCAGGTGGCAGCTCCGGTCGGTGGCACGGTGATGGTCAAATACGCCCAACTTGGCGAGTTTGCGGCAACCGGCAAAGCGCTATTCAAACTGGCCGACACACGGAACATGCTGCTTCGGGCCTATATCTCCGCCGACCAGCTTACCCACATGCAGTTGGGACAAGCCGTAAAGGTTCAAGCCGACTTCGGCGCCGAGGGATTTCGCCAGTATCCGGGCACCAAGTCCTAAATTTCGGCGACGGCCGAGTTCACTCCAAAGTCCACCCGGACCCGGGCCGAGCGGGCCAATCTGGTTTACGCCATGAAGGTCTCGGTGCAGAACGACGGCTACCTGAAGTCGGGCATGTATGGGGTTATTCCTCAGGAGACCCCATGAACGCCGTAGAGGTCCACGGGCTGAGCAAGTCTTATGGCAAGGTCAAGGCCTTGCAGCACGTGGAGTTTGATGTCGCACGGGGTGAAATTTTCGGCATCTTGGGCCCCGACGGGGCAGGCAAGACAACCCTCTTTCGCATCCTGACCACTCTGCTTCTGGCCGACAGGGGAACCGCCACCGTGGATGGCCTGGACGTAGTGAAAGACTATAAGGAAATCCGAAAACGGGTGGGCTACATGCCGGGCCGCTTCTCGCTCTACCAGGACCTGAGCGTCGAAGAGAACCTGACGTTCTTCGCTTCGGTCTTTGGCACGACCATCCAAGAAAACTACGACCTGGTGAAAGACATCTATCAACAGATCGAGCCCTTTAAGAAGCGCAGGGCCGGTGCCCTGTCGGGCGGGATGAAGCAGAAACTGGCACTTAGCTGTGCGCTGATCCACAAGCCGTCGGTTCTGTTTCTGGACGAACCCACCACGGGCGTGGATCCCGTCTCTCGCAGGGAATTTTGGGAGATGCTGCGCAAACTGAAAGGCCACGGCATTTCGATCCTGGTCTCGACACCCTATATGGACGAGGCCAGCTTGTGTGACCGAATTGTGTTGCTGCAGAAGGGCGAGTTCCTGCGCATGGACACTCCGGCGGGAATCGTAGGCCAATTCCAGGGCAAACTCTGGGCCGTACGCTCAAACACCATGTCCAAACTTCTTTGGGACCTGCGCACATTTCCGTCGGTGACGGCCTGTTACGCATTCGGCGACACCCATCACGTTACGACGTTGGATGTCGACTTCCACCCCGAGACTCTGGTTCAAGCGCTTTTGGCTTTGGGGCACCAGGAAGTCGCCATGGTGCCCATCACACCCTCGGTGGAAGACTGCTTCATGGAGTTGGCCCGAGTGGAAGGAGAGGCAGCGTGAGTGTGGTCACCGCCACAGAGTTGACCAAGCGGTTTGGTGGGTTCACCGCCGTGGACAACATCTCGTTTGAGGTCGGCCAGGGCGAAATCTTCGGCTTCCTTGGGGCCAACGGAGCGGGGAAAACCACGGCCATGCGGATGTTGTGTGGGCTAAGCAAACCGACGTCGGGCACCGGGTTTGTGGCCGGATTCGACATCGCCCGGCAGTCCGAACAGGTCAAAGCAAACATCGGGTATATGAGTCAAAAGTTCTCTCTCTACGAGGACTTGAGGGTCTGGGAGAACATCCGCCTGTACGCGGGGATCTATGGCGTGCCCCGAAGCAGGATTCCCCAGGTCACCGACGAGATGCTGCACAATCTGGGGTTCCAGTCCGAAAAGAACACGCTGGTACGGGCTCTGCCCCTGGGATGGAAGCAGAAACTGGCGTTTTCCGTGGCCATTGTGCACCAGCCCAAGATTGTCTTTCTGGATGAACCCACCGGAGGGGTCGACCCGGCCGCCCGCAGGCAGTTCTGGGAGTTGATCTATCAGGCCGCTGACCGGGGGACCACGGTCTTTGTGACTACGCACTACATGGATGAGGCAGAGTACTGCAACCGCGTCTCGATTATGGTGGACGGCAAGATTGCGGCCTTGGGCCCTCCGGCCACGTTGAAGGCCGACTTCCACGCTGCCGACATGCACGACGTGTTCTTCCAACTGGCCCGGCAAGCCAAACGGGCGGGGGGATAACACCATGCAACTGGCGTCCTTTGTCCGCAAAGAGGTCTATCACATCCTTCGGGACCGTTGGACCACCGTCATTCTGCTGATTCTGCCGGTGATTATGTTGATCCTGTTTGGCTTCGCCATCAGCACCGAGGTGAAGAACACCAAAGTCGCCGTATTCGACCCGGCAAACGACCAGGTCACTCGCACCATCGTGGACCGAATCGAGGCCAACGAGTACTTCACCGTGGTCAAACACCTTCGAAGCAGCGAACAGATTGACCAGGTGTTCCGCAGTGGAGAAGTGGGACTTGTGGTGGCCTTCAGCCCGGATTTCCAGCATCAACTGGTTCGTGGAAGTGGCGCCCAGGTCCAATTGGTCGCCGATGCGGCCGACCCCAATGCTGCCCGAACCGTGGTGGCCTATGCCTCGAACATCATCGTTTCCACCCGTATGGAGTTGGCCGGCCAGAATCAGGTACCCTATCTGATTCAGCCCGTGGTGAAGCTGCTTTATAACCCACAGATGAAGGGCGCATTCAACTTTGTGCCGGGTGTACTGGGCATGATTCTGATGCTGATCTGCGCCATGATGACCTCGGTTTCCATCGCCCGTGAAAAAGAGTTGGGAACCATGGAGGTGCTGCTGGTTTCGCCGGTCAGACCCATCACCATCATCCTGGCCAAAGCCATCCCCTATTTTGTGTTGTCCATCGTCAATCTAGTCACCATCTTACTGATGTCAGTCTTTATTTTGGATGTCCCTATTGCCGGCAGTCTGTTTTGGCTGGTTATTGTGTCCTTGTTGTTTATTTTTATGGCACTGTCGCTGGGGATACTGATTTCGTCGGTGGTCAGTTCCCAACTGGTGGCGCTGCTGGTTTCGGGCATGGCCATGGTGGTGCCGGTGATCTTGTTGTCGGGCATGATGTTCCCCGTGGAATCCATGCCTTGGCCCTTGCGGATGCTGGCCCAGGCCATGCCGGCCAAGTGGTACATCGCCGCCGTCCGAAAGTTGATGATTCAGGGCCTTGGGTTTGCTGGGATCAAAGAAGAACTGGCCGTGCTGGGCACCATGACCGCTGCCTTGATGACGTTAAGTCTGGTCAAGCACAAAGCCAGGCTGGAGTAGGACCATGCTGCGTTTCCTGCTGGAAAAGGAATTTAAGCAACTGCTCCGGAACCGGTTCCTGCCACGGGTCATCGTGGTCTTCCCGGCCATGGTCTTGTTGGTATTTCCGCTGGTAGCGAATTTCGACATCAAGAACCTGAATCTGGCCATCGTGGATGGCGACGGCAGCGCCTATTCCCGGCGTCTGGCGGCCAAAGCTGCCTCGTCGGGCTATTTCCGGCTTCAGGAAGTGTCGCCCACCTATCGGCAAGCCATCGAGGGCGTCGAGTTGGGCAGCGCCGACGTCATCCTGGAGATTCCTCCCCGATTTGAAGAGGACCTGATTCGAGAGGGCATGGCCAGAGTTTCTGTGGCAGTCAACGCCGTGAACGGAACAAAGGGGGGCCTGGGCAGCGTGTATCTATCGGGAATCGTGGAGGATTTCAGCGGTGAGATCCGCTCTGAACTGAGTGCACAAGGGGGCGCTGCATCCTCGTTTGAAATCGTTCCGAATTACCGGTTCAACCCCTATCTGGAGTACCGAATTTTTATGGTTCCTGCGCTTATGGTCATGATGTTGACCATGTTGTGCGGGTTCTTGCCGGCTCTGAATATTGTCGGGGAAAAAGAGAAAGGCACCATCGAACAAATCAACGTGACGCCCGTGCGAAAAAGCACCTTTATCCTCTCCAAGTTAATCCCGTACTGGGTGACGGGGTTCACGGTCTTGACAGTGTGTATTCTGATTTCCTGGGCGGTCTATGGCCTCTTTCCGCCCGGTGGCGTAGGCACGCTATACCTGTTTACGTCAGTGTTTGTTCTGGCCATGTCCGGGTTGGGGCTGGTGATTTCGAACTACGCCAACACGGCCCAGCAGGCCATGTTCATGATGTTCTTTTTTGTGGTGTCGCTGATCTTCCTCAGCGGCCTCTACACGCCGGTCAGCAGTATGCCGGAGTGGGCCCAGACGCTCAGTGTCTTCAGCCCGCTAAAATACCTGATTCAGGTGCTTCGCCTGACCTATCTGAAAGGAAGCCAGGCCTCGGATTTGTTTGGGGCTTTTGGTGCGTTGTGCGGTTTTGCTGCGTTTTTCAACATTTGGGCGGTGATCAGTTACCGCAAGAGCACTTAATGAGGTGTGAAATGAAGAGAGTTGCGTGGGTGATGCTGGCGACGCTCTGGATACTGCCAACCTCCTGCAAGGGCGTCGACGGGCCGGCCGAAGGGGTGGAGCAGGTTCACAAGCCTTCGGTGGAAGTGGCCGTGGCGACGGCGGGCGAAGTGGTGCGGACAGGGCAGTACCACGGTCGGATTGAAGCTCGCCGTCAGATAGTGGTCAGTGCGGAAGTGGCTGGGCGGGCGCAACTGGTTTCCGTGGACGAAGGCGACGTAGTGGAACTGGGCAAACTGCTGGTCCAACTGGACGAGGAGCCCTTTCGGCTGGCCGAGCAGCAGGCGATTCACGGCCGCGATGCTGCTGCCATCCGGGTAGAGCAGGCCAAAACGACGCTGGAACTGGAGAAGAAACGTTTGGAGGCCGGATTTGCCCAGGCCAACGCAGCCGTGGATGCGGCCAAAGCCAGACATCGGCTTGTGGAACATGGGGCACGGCCCGAAGAGAAAGGCCAGCTTCGGGCAGCGCTGCAAGGCGCCAAGGCCGCTTTGGATTTTGCGGAGCTGGAGCTGGGACGCATGCGGTCTCTGGCGAAGGCCGACGTCATTCCGCAGCAGCAGTTGGACACGGCTGAAGCCACGTGGCGCAGGACCCAGGCCGCACACAACCAGGCCACTCAAGCCTACCGATTGGCCATGAATGGCGCCCGAGAAGAAGATCTTGAGGTAGCCCGGTCCAAGCTCTCTCAGGCACTGGCCGGTGTGGACGCTGCCCAGGCGGCCATGGACCTGGTGAAAGTACGTCAACAAGAATTGGAAGCGGCCAAAGTGGCCCTGGCCCAAGCCGAGCTTGCCATTCAGAACGCTGCCTATCAGCGGTCCAAGGTTCGCCTGGTGGCAACGCTGGAGGGAAACGCCAATGCAGTCGTTGCAACACGCAACATCGATCCGGGCGAAATGGTGGCTCCTGGCGTGCCCCTGATGACCTTGTTGGTTCTGGACCGGCCTAAGTTGGTGATTCAGGTAGCCGGCGAGGAGCTTCCGGGCTTCCCGGCGGGCGCCCGGGTTGCGGTGCGCTGTGCGCAGGATGCAGAGGCGGTCAAAGAGGGCCGAGTGCTACGAGTAGGTTTGCAGGCAAACGTCACCAACGCCACCTTCCCGGTGCAGATTGAGTTGAACAACACGGCCCATGACCTGCGAGAAGGCCTGGTTTGCCAGGCGTTCCCAACGGTCGGGAAATGGCAGGGAACTCTGGTGCCTGCCCAAGCCGTGTATCACTCTGGCAACGGGACAACATTGTTTGTAGAAAAGGACGGAGTCGTTCACAAACGCAGTGTGACTTTGGCCGGAGTGCAGGAGCAGACGGCGGTACTGACCGCTGGGCTTGCGGCAGGCGAGAGGGTGGTCCTGACTTCGGGCCAGTCGCTTGTTGACGGGCAGGAAGTAGTGGTGAAATAGGGCGCAGCGCCAAGAAGGATTGCATTGACCCCTTGCTCAAACGACATTATGGATGCGGACACGGATGGCATGCCACGGTAACGAGTGGCTCACGGGGCACAAAGGGGGATGTGATGGGCAGAGGGATCGGCCAGAGGGTGGTATTGGGTGGTCATGGGCCGGATGGTGCCAGGCGGGTGGCGTGGCGGTTGGTTTCTGCCGGTGCCTTGGTCCTTTTGATCGGGACCGTTGGCGGCTGCCTTACGGTGTTTGATCGTAACAACAGCAACATTGATGACGATGCTTCCCAGCAGACACCGGATGACGATGTGGCATCAAGGGGCGACTCCGCGGATTTTGACCTTGGACCGGATGCGAGGACCCCTTGGGATTCGACGGACACCCCGGACTTTTTGGCGGGGGACATCGACGTTGTTTCGTCGGATCTTCTGGGGCCGGACGTTCAAGTTGAATGCACTCAGGATCAAGATTGCGACGATGGCATCGATTGCACCCAGGACCTGTGCAACCAGCAGGGTGTGTGCGGAAACCTGCCCAACGACGCTGCCTGTGGCGCCCCCAGCGCCTGCGTTTCGTTCACTTGTTTGCCCGCAATCGGCTGCCAGGAAGTTCAATCGGCCGGTGTGTGTGACGACGGTGACCCGTGCACGTCGGGGGATGTGTGCAGCGGCGGCGTTTGCCAGGGTACTCCCGGGTGGACGGCCCAATGCAACTATGCTCAGGCTCCCAACGTCGGGACCTGTCAGCCGGGCGTGTTATCCGAAACGACCAAGGCCGAAGCGTTGGCTGTGGTCAACGAATTCCGGGTTCTGTCGGGCCTTGAGCCCGTGCCCTATCTGAGCGAAGGCGACGTGCAGACCCAGGCAGCGGCGTTGATGATGGCGGCAAACGCCTCGTTAAGTCATACACCGCCCAATTCCTGGTTCTGCTGGACTCAAAACGGCTACGACGGGGCCAACTCGGGCAACCTGCACATTATGGGTTCCAGCGCACCGACGGATGCCTTCCACCCCATCGAGGCGCTGTCCGGCTTTTTGATTGACGACGGAGTCCCGAGCCTGGGCCACCGCCGCTGGGTCCTGGACCCCTTCCTGCCGGGCATTTCCTACGGTTCCGTGCATGGAACGGCCCTGGAAGCCACGAGCTATCCGTATGTTTCTGCGTCGGCACTGAAGGTAATCTACAGTTATGATGCAGAAATCGATGACACAGCACTTGAATATGTCGCCTATCCCGTGAATGATTACCCATCGAACTATTTCCAGAACGACTGGTACATGTCTTTTTCCGCGCTGGTGGACCCCACGGACCGCTGGAGCAACATGAACGTCAGCTTCGCCAGTGCGACCATCACGGTAACCGGCCCCAACAACACCAACATGGCCGTCTCGGCCGTCTCCTGGAACAACGATGGCATGGGAGTTCCCAACCACTTGCAGTGGAAGGTGGCGGGCGTGCAGGACCTGGTGAAGTACACGGTGCGCATCCAGAACGTCAAGAACGGCGCCTCGACTCTGAACTACGAGTACTGGTTCCGTCTGGAATAGTGGCCGAACGTGCTGTGGCCTCCAACGGGCCCTCACCCTGCCCTCTCCCGTCGGGAGAGGGGATTCCTCCTTCCTCCCTCATCCCTCCTCCTTCATCCTTCCTCCTTCCCCCTTCCTCCCTCCTCCTTCCTCCTTCCTCCTTCCTCCCTCACCCTC
>CAYTWV010000184.1:0-4481 GCA_964442235.1 uncultured Myxococcales bacterium
ACGAGGGCGACTTGTCCATCGACACGCAGCCAGTCAATGGTCGGAACCAAGCTGGGGTGGTTCAAGTCGCGAATCTGCTTTGATATCGAGAGGATATGATCCAGTTGCTCTTTTGTGGGCTGAATGGCAGCATCCAGCACCAGCACAAGCAGACTGGCCCCGCCCGAGACGGTGCGACCGCGATATGCAGTTCCCAACTTGTCGACAAAGAGTTGAGCCTCGATCCGATACTTACCTGCCAATACCGTTCCAATCATCTCTTTCCCGCTCCACCTCGGGGTTGGGCCGCGCCGAAGCACGGGCATGATAGGGCACCCCGCAGTTTGGGTGAGTCTAGAGGCACCGAAAATGGTTTGCAACGACATTCTTGCGTGATCGAGCGAACGGGGCTGGGGAAAATTCCGTTGAAGCGAAGGAGTGTTGCGGATATAAATACCCGGCCTGAGAAGGGGGTTGGATTCGTGAAGACTCAAGATCCCGAATTGACAGAAAGAAACGAAGCCGGTGCGCAGCCGGTAGAACCGACCAGCACTTCGACGGAACGTGCGACGATTCTGCCTTTGGTAGACAGTCCCGAGTGGATTCGGCCCAGGCACGAATGGAAGATTCGTCTGGGGATGATTCTGCTGCTGGGCATGATGTTCCTGCCCAATCTGGGTGCGTTTGGTCTTTGGGACCCGTGGGAGACGCACTACGGCGAGGTCACCCGGAACATGGTGGAGAGTTATGATTGGGTGAGTCCCTGGTGGGGGTATCGGCACAAGATTGGCCCAACGGGGAAGCAGGGGGACTACTTTTACAGCAAGCCCGTGCTGATTTTCTGGATGGAAGCGGCCTCGGTGCGGCTGATTGGCTTCTCGGAGTGGGCGATACGACTGCCCATGGCGCTGTTTGCGATGCTGACGGCGTTTTTTGCCTTCTATGTATTAACGAAGGTATGGGGGCGCAAGACGGGGCTCATCGGAGCCCTGATCATGGGCACCGCGCCTCAGTTCTTCTTACTGAGCAGGCAAGCCCAAACGGACATGATTTTTGTGGCCCCACTGACGGTGGGGCTGCTCTTTTTAGTGTTGGCGTTGTTCGGCCCTCGAGAGGGGGGCGTGAGTCGGCGCAACTTTATTGCGAAGATGGTTTTTACGGTCGGGACGTTCCTGCTAAGCAGTATTCCGCAGTTCCTGGTGCTGGCCACGGACCTGAACATCGAGAAGAAACTGGACGAACTGCCGCTGGGCGAGCGCATCGTCCAGACGATGCTGAATCAGGGCGTCTGGCATGCGGTGGTGTATTCGGTCATGTCGTTAGGTTTTCTGGTGTGGCATTTCTGGCCCATCATCAAGGGCAGGCTCTGGAGGACCGATGCGGACCGGGACCAGCGTGACCGGGCGCTGCGGCAGGGATATCTGCTGGTGTTCGTGACGATGTGCGGCGTGGCGACGTTGGGCAAGGGGCTTTTGGGCTTTGCGTTGCCGGGCGCCATCCTGTTCCTGTTCCTGCTGGTCACGAACACGTGGAACGTGCTGAAAGAGATCAACATTCCCCGATTCCTACTGGCGTTTATCCCGGTGGGGTTCCCCTGGTACGTGGCGATGTTCGTGAAGCACGGCAATGCGTTCTATACCCGCTTCATCGTGCACGACCATTTCAACCGGTTGGGGACGGGCGTTCATCAGATCGACTCGGGCACCTTTGAGCACTTTTTGAAGTGGTTGGGCATCGGGATGTATCCGTGGGTGGCGTTTGTGCCGCTGGCGCTGGTGGTGCTGTCCCGGTTGAGGCTTTCGCACCGTTTGCGAGAGAACCGAGTGAGCCTTTTTGTGTTCATCTGGTTCTTCTTCACCTTCTTCCTGTTCACCATGGCGAAGACCAAGTTCCACCACTACATTTTCCCGGCACTGCCGCCCATGGCCTTCCTGATTGGCCGAATTCTGGTCAACACGATGAAGGAGAAGACCATTCTGGTTCGAGTGATGTCGGTGATTTGCGCCCTGCTGTTTGTGGGCGTCTCCTATAACCTGGTCCAGGACGAGCAGGCGTTCCGCAAATTGTTCACGTACAAGTACGACCGGAAGTTGCCTGACCATATGCCGACGGAATCGACGGCTTTGACGACAGAGTTGGAGCTTCCGACCTGTTCCAGCGACGCCGAGTGTTTGCCGGGCAAGCCGTGTGTGGACGGGGTGTGTCGCTCGACGTGGGAGGACAGCCAGTTCTATCAGTATTCCACGGACACGGTGGAGTGGGCGCTGACCCAGTCGGGGCTTCACTATGACACGTTCGTGTACATCCTTGCGGCCGTGGGTTTGCTGGGCATGCTGCTGTTTGCGTGCGCCCGGTTGAGGTGGTTGTCGGTGGGGGTGATGATTCTGGCGGGATTGCTGCAGACGGGTTGGGGGCTGTCGTACTACCTGCCGCTGATCTCGCCGCATTGGTCGCAGAAGAGTGTCTTCGAGAACTACTATGCGCAGTGCGGGGACAAACTGCAGCATCTGGAGCAGGACGCCTACGACCCCTTGATCCGGAAGCTTGGCATGGAGGGATTGTACGACTACTTCAATGCTACCTCCAAACGGATCTGCCCTTATCAGATTACCTCCTGGCTGATCGTTTGGCGTGGAGAGACCTATTATTCTTATAACGAGTTGATTCCTTTGGAGAAGAAGAACGTTCAGCTTCGCCCCTATTTGGAGGAGACCAATCCAACAAATATGAATCTCCCTGCGGAGTGTGGCGGCGCCCGGGCCCGCTGCCCGAACAAGTTCTACGTCTTCATGGAGAATCGGAAGTCGAACACGTCGAGTTCGATCTCCAGCGGCGTGAACGCCGAAATTCGGAACATCCAGAAGGACAATCCGAACTCTGCCGTTTGGAAAGACGTGCAGAAGGTGGATAGCAGACAAGTGGACTTTGAGAACGACTTTTTCACGTTGTTCGAAGTGTGGCCAGTATATAAAACAAATGCCGGTGCGTGCAGTTGCGCAAACGCCACGCTTCCGTGACGGTTGTTAAGGCTGACGCAGGGCCAAGGAGGAGCCAATGTTCGAGATTCAGGACGTGCTTGCGAGAGAAGTGTTGGATTCCCGTGGGTTCCCCACCGTGGAAGTGGAAGTCCACTTGAGTTCCGGGGTGTTCGGCCGGGCCATCGTTCCGTCGGGCGCATCCACGGGTTCAAGAGAGGCGCTGGAGTTGCGTGATGGCGATCCCGCTCGTTTTGCGAGCAAGGGTGTTCTGAAAGCCGTCGACAACGTCAATGAAGAGATTGCGCCCGAGTTGATCGGTATGGACGTTCGCAGCCAGCGCGAGATTGACGACCTGTTGTTGGAGCTGGACGGGACGGATTTTAAGACGAAGCTTGGCGCCAATGCGATGCTGGGTGTCTCGTTGGCATGCGCTCGTGCGGCGGCCGAGGCCCTGGGCCTGTCGCTTCATCAGTACATTGGCGGGATTCACGGCAACCAACTGCCTGTGCCGCTGATCAACGTGATCAATGGTGGGAAACACGCCGACAACAACATCGACATCCAGGAATTCATGCTGGTGCCGGCGGGGTTTGATTCGTTCCGCGAAGCCATTCGTGCTGCCTCGGAAGTCTTTGCGGCTTTGCGCAAGATGTTGATCGCCAAGGGTTTGGCCTGTGGCGTGGGTGATGAGGGTGGTTACGCCCCCAACTTGAACTGCACCGAAGACGTGCTTGCGCTGCTTTTGGAAGCCATCCGCAAGGCCGGCTACGAAGTGGGCAACCACTTCTTCCTGGCGTTGGATGTGGCCGCATCGGAGCTTTACAGCGAAGAGACCAAGCTGTACACCATGCGCATCCAGGAAAAGGATGGCGAAGAAGCCAAGGTCAAGAGCATGACCAGCGACCAGATGGTCGATTTCTGGGTCAAGCTGGTGGACCGATTCCCGGCCATCGTCTCTATTGAAGACGGCATGGGCGAGCGGGATT
This sequence comes from uncultured Myxococcales bacterium, assembly GCA_964442235.1. Taxonomy (GTDB): domain Bacteria; phylum Myxococcota_A; class UBA9042; order CAIXZC01; family CAIXZC01; genus CAYTWV01. Next base: position 3,944 of record CAYTWV010000184.1, read on the forward strand.
GGGACGGCTGGAAGTTGATGACGGACAAATTGGGCCACCGCATCCAGTTGGTGGGCGACGACCTGTTCGTGACCAACCCCAAGATTTTCGCCGAAGGCATCAAGAAGGGTCTGTGCAACGCAATTCTGGTGAAAGTGAACCAGATTGGCACCCTGACCGAGACGCTGGAGACGATTCTGATGGCCCACAAAAACGGCTACCAGACCATCATCTCGCACCGCTCGGGCGAGACCGAAGACACGACCATTGCCGACCTGGCTGTGGCCGTCAACGCCGGCCAAATCAAGACGGGTTCTGTCTGCCGCAGTGAGCGCGTTGCGAAGTACAATCAGCTTCTGCGCATCGAAGACAGCCTGTTTGATCCCAAGTTCGTGAATCCCTTCGTGAAGAAATAATACCAAGCCATAGCATTAAGCTGTCGGGCCGATGTCGTCCCCCCCATTTCGGGGGGGACAGGCCCAAGCCACAGGCGAGGGCCAGGGGGGGCCGATGTCGTCCCCCCCATTTCGGGGGGGACAGGCCCAAGCCACAGGCGAGG
>CAYTWV010000184.1:4581-8175 GCA_964442235.1 uncultured Myxococcales bacterium
CCCCCCATTTCGGGGGGGACAGGCCCAAGCCACAGGCGAGGGCCAGGGGGGGCCGCAACCCAGGCAGCAACTCGTGCTGTCGGCCTTCGGCCCTCACCCTGCCCTCTCCCGTCGGGAGAGGGGATTCGTCCATCTGTGAGCCCTGGCTTGGGTCGGACTTCGGGAAGATCCTTGACATCCCTTCAGGGCATGTCTACTATTCCTACTAGATTGGTAGGAAATAGGAGACCGCCATGACTGACCGATGTATGCTGGCTGGATATTCCGTGGATGAAAACGTCGCTCGACTGACCGGTGTGGGGGTCTTCTTCGGGGCCTTGGTCTTTCTTGCGGTGCCCTCGGCTTGGATTGCGGCACTTCTAGCGGCCGATTTCCTGCCACGGGCCTTGGGGCGACCGCAGTACAGCCTTCTTGCCAGGACTGGCCGGGGATTGCTGGCTTGGATCCAGACGGAGCCTTCGCCGGTGGATGCGGGTCCCAAGCAGTTTGCTGCCCGACTTGGATTTGGAATGACCGTAGCCATGACCGTTCTTGCGGCCACTGGGATTGGGCAGTGGGCCACCGCACTGGGAATGGTGCTGGCGGTCTGTGCGGCCTTGGAAGGCTTTGTTGGATTCTGCGTTGGCTGCACGGCCTACTCGTTGATCATGCGGACCAAAGAGCGCTTCTGGGGTCACTCGGCAATCGCCTCGCGGTGAGCGGAAGGGCATAGGATCTGGCCCACGGCGCACTGGCTACTCTTTGACGTCACCGGAAAGGGCGGTGTAGCCGCCAAACCTCATCACCTGTTTCAGGGCCAGTTCGATGACGCTGCCCTCTGGCAAGTTGGGGTCCATAACCGAGAGGTCAATTGCCGGGATGGGGAACCTTCCCAGAGCCTCTCCGGCCAGCCTGTCCGACAAGCTGGCGATCAGATGGTCTTTGACCAGGGAGAGTAACATCTCTTCTGCGCCCACCAGGGTCCCCGATAGCGAGACAATCTGAATCTCAAACGTGCGCAGGTTGCCTATTGCGACAGAGAGTTCTTTGCCGGTGGCTCCCTGGACCACAATCACGTCGGCTTGAAGTTCCAAACTGGCGAACGCCGTCAAGGTGATGGGCGACCCCAACAGATTCAGGGATGCGTCAATCTGAATGTCCCCCAACTGGATTCGCAACTCGGATTCGGGGTTGCAGGAGGTCAAAATCGGAGGAAGCATCGCCTCAAGGCGGACCCTCATGTCGGTGATGCCATACGCGGACAAATCGTCGATCCTGTCACTGCCCACGTCCAGATTCAGCAACCCGCCCCAGTACATTCCGAAGGGGATTTGATTGAGGAGATCGTCGTGAACCGCGATTTCCAGTTGCCCAGCCCCCGGCAATTTGAAGGGTCTTGGGACCTTGCCCAGGCAGGTCGCTCGACCGATGGACCCCAAGGGCGAATGGCGATTGTTTCTAGGGGCCAAGACGGCGGCCTTCATTCCCAGAACACTGCCTTTGGTGTTAAACATCACCGAGGAGAGGCCGGTGCGGATTTCCAGCCTGACAGGGGCCTGCTTGCCCATGAGGGGCGCAACGTCGAAGGATCGGTTCAGTGCCAGAGACTGTAGAACTTGTTCCAGCAGGGCCGGAATCATGGAAGCCAAATGGTCGTGCAGCGCCGCTTCGAGTTGGTATGCGATGGCCCCTTCGAACATGCCAATGAGCCAATTGAGCAAGGTTCCAGTGACCCCGTCCAGGCTCAGATAAAATCCACCCAACGCAACGTGAAGAGACTGCAAGCCCACCTCGACCCCGCCCGCTGGGTTTATGGAGACCAGGACCCTTCCCACAACTTTGATGGTTCTGGCCCCGGTGACCCCGGAGGCGCCGGGGCAATAGAACCTCGAGGTCCGGAGTTCCACGTCGGCTTTGAAGTTGGGTAATCGAATCCCGATGGAAAGGCCCCCGGCCACAGGCTTAAGGTCAATATTGGGTGTCCCGAAGTCAACGTTGTAGACATTCAACCTATAAGTGCACTGAAGAAATGTGGCCGTCACCACAGGATTGGTCATCATGCTGCCAATATCCAGCTTGTTCAAATACATAGTCATAATGGTTGCGATATCATCGACATCAGATGTGTTGTTGTCATCCCAGACACCCGGGCCCAAGAAGACCATGATGCCGTCCTTGACGATGGACGGTTCGGGGTCGGCCACGTCGTGAGGGAAGAAGATCGGGCTGTATTGGAACGACTGGACGGACTTTCTTAGGCCCCCAAGCATGTCGGTGGCCTGAGCGTGAATCAGGTTCAATCCTTGGGCCGCCGACATGGGGAAGGCGAACGAGCCATGGGCATCCAGTACGACACGTTCACCGTTGAGGGTAAAGGAGGTGATTGGGGCCGCAGGGCTAAAGGCGCTGCCCTTAACCACCACCACCCGGTCGTGGTTAAGGGTAGCGCCTCGATTGGGCCAGGAGATGAGCACAATGGGCCTGCACGCCGACGATTTGAGGGCTTCCGGCACACATCGGACCAGGGGATCGCAGACATCGGCAGTACAGGCATTTCCGTCGTCGCATCGGATTTCCAGACCCTGGCAACGCCCCGAAACACACTGGTCGTACTCGGTACAGACCGAACCATCGCTGCACTCTTGGTCATTCATGGGATCATTTATGCACCCTACGCCGTCTTGACAGCCGTCGGTGGTGCAAGAATTGCCGTCGTTGCAATCCAGCCAATCCTTTCCCCCCACACAGACTTTGTCGTGGCAGGAATCATGAAGCGAGCATGGATTGCCGTCATCACACGGACCGTTATTTGGGAGGTAGAAACAGCCCAAAGTCTGGTCGTGTATCTCCTCGGTACAGGGGTTGAGGTCGTCACAAATCGATAAGGCCCCCGGTGCGCTGACTCCGTTGCCGCACCACTCGGGAACCGCATCGCTGGACGGTTCGTCCAAACGTGCGTTTTCTCCACGACTCTCCTTAAGCCCCACCATGGGTTTCTGAATGTTGGATTCGGAGGCTTGGACTTGAGACGTTATGCACAGGGTTGCCAGAACCAAGACCAGGACCCACAGACGGTGAAATCGAGTACCGCCCATATGGCCTCCCCTTTGAGCAAAGGCCATTCTATCCTTGATGAGGGGATGACACCACCAAAACGGGCTAGAGAACCTCGGTGCGCCGAGCCGAGTCCAACCAGTTGTTCCAGGTATCCAGCACCAGACCTGGCCCCACCTGCTCCCACATCTCCACCCATGTGGGAATCCGCAGCACATACTGTGAGGGGGAGTTGGAGCGTTCAATCTCGGCCAACAGCCTCAGCAGATCCGCTTTGCGCAACGCCGAAAGCGAGTCGGAGTTTCTTACGGCCAGCATCCAATCCTGTACCGACTGTCGCATCTCGGAAAGCAGGGGTCGAAGGGCCCGATCCAGCAGTAACTGAACGGGCAGGGACGCCCGAATCACATCACATCGACCGGCCAGAGTTGCGGGAAACACTTGTGCCAAACGAAGGTAGTCGGCCACCCGCTCCAGGACCTCACATTCCAGGCCATCCAGAGGCACAAACTGGGCGGCCCTTGGGTCCAACACCGGAAGCGATTCGGCCCTCTCGGTTAC
>CAYTWV010000185.1:0-8170 GCA_964442235.1 uncultured Myxococcales bacterium
GCGCTCGACACGTCGAACGCAGCCGCCTTGTTCCAACGCACCTTGCGCCAACAGGTTGCAGCACTCTTCCCGTACCCCGCCGGATAATGCGGGACACCACGGGACTGGGGCCTGAAGCGAATGGTGGAAACAGCGCCCGTCGACACAAAGCGGGTAGTTGTCGGAGCACTCGGTGGAAGTTCGACACTCTTGCAGCGACACCGCTTCGAAACAAGACGTGGCCCCAAAGAGGGTCAGAAACACCCAAGCGGCTCGAGGGAAGTCCATGGTCTGGGCCTCACGTTCGGGTCAAAAGGACGCTGCCTAGACCTCGCTCTTGGGAGGCTGCTCGGCAGAAGGTGCTTCCGGCCGTGGGCCATCCACCGACTGGATTCCAACCTTGTGAAGCAATGGGTCGATGCTGAAGCCCATAGCGTCGGCTGTCTGCACCGCATTCTGAAGGAACGACATCACCATGCCCGGTCCATTGGCCGCAAAACGCTGCACTCCGCTCATGCCGTCTCGACCGCCGCCCCCATTCTCGATGACCACCACCTTGTCGATACCGGCCAAAGGCCGTCCAACCGCCTCCATGACCGGGGCCAACGAAGCGATGATGTCCGGGGCCTTTTCCAGAATCAACTGGAGCGTTGCGGCCTGATTCAACTTGGCATAGGCCTCGGCCTTGCGCTCCAGACCTTCGGCTTCACCCACCAGACGAGCTTTAATGGCCTCGCCCTCGGCCCGCCCGATGGCGGTCTGTTTGTCAGCCTCGGCAAGACCGATGGCCTTGATCTTCGAGGCCTCGCCCTCACCTTCCATGCGCAACCGCTGCGCCTCGGCCTCGGCCTTACGCAACGTCGCCTCTTTCATACCCTCGGCTTCCACAATCTGCTTTCGCTTGTCGCCCTCGGCTGCTGCAGCCTTGGCGTCGGCGGCCTTGCGGGCCGGCACCACGACGGTCGCTTCCTGCTGGCGTTCCGCAACCGTGATTTCCTGCTCTCGCACGGCAATCATGGCCCTGGCTCGTTCCTCTTCGACCTTCACTTCCTGAACGGTCACCCCCTGCTTGGCCGTGGCCTCCGCCAAAGGTCCGGCTTGCTTGGCCTTGGCCTGCTCGCCTTCTACTTCGGCCAGATACTGCGCCCGCTTGATGTCTCGATCTTTTTCAGCCTGGGCAATCAGCGCCTCGTTGTTGGCAGCGGCCGTAGCACCAACCCGGTCGGCTTCCGAAGACTTCACTCGGGCATCCCGGCGCGCTTCGGCCGTACCGATGTCGGCATCACGCTTCACTTCGGCCGTTCGCCGCTGGCCCAAAGCCGTAATGTAGCCAAAGTCATCGGTGATGCTCTGGATGTTCAGGATTTCGATGCGAACGCCCACCTTGTTCAGTTCCTCTTGGGCTTCGCCTTTCACCTTGTTGTTCAACTGCTCCCGGTCGCGGATCAGGTCTTCGACGGACATCTGACCAATCACCGAACGCAACTGACCTTCCAGATTCTCCCGGATGATGCCCTGCAACTCCTGGTCAGGTTTGCCCAGGAAGCGCTCCACCGCGCAGCGCAGCGACTCTTGAGTCGAGTCCACCTTGCACGTGGCGACGGCGTCCACGTTCACCTTCACACCGTCCTTATTCGGGATCCCCGAAAGGTGAAGTTGCAACTGGAAGGCGTTCAGGTCCATCCATGCGACGTCCTCGATCACCGGCCACTTAAACCGTGCGCCCCCGGTGATGACCGTGTGCCCCTTGCGACCATAAAAGACACAGGCCTGGTTGGGCGGAACTTTGATATAGTTCTTCGCCAGCAGAGCCACCAGAATGATCACGGCCAGAACGGCCCCAAGAACCACCAGAATCGGGAGAAGCACCGACAGATCCGGCATATAAACCTCCTATGCGCTGCGTTTGCAGCCCTTTCTAAGCCTTTTGAACCACTCCAACACTTCCGGCCATACTGACCACGATTACCTTGGTTCCTGTATGAATGGCAGCGCCCCCGTCAGAACGAACATCCAATGACATTCGCTTGTTGGCAAAAGTGAAGGCGATCTCGCCCACACCGCCCACGGGAATCCCCACGGTCAACGGGGCTACGATGCCCACAAAATCCGCCGAACGCACATCGGAACCCCCTTGCTGGGACATGAAGAACCGGATGATCCTCCATCCTATCCACCCCACTCCAATGCCCCCAACCATCCCGAGGGTCAGGTCCAGCGGAAACTTCGCAAAAGGCTGGAAACCGGCAGAAATCCAGTAATGGGAAATCAGCGACGCCATCCCGAAACCCACCAGGAAACAGGCAATTACCCGAAAGCTGAATACCCCCGGGGACATGCTGTGATCGGCGCCTCCGGCATCCGCCGAACCTCCCACATCGTGGCCCACATCCCCATGTTCTGCTGCCGCGCCTGCGGCTCCGAACAGAAAGGTCAACAGCAGAAACGAAAAACCTGCCAGAAATACGGCAAGATAGGCAACGGCCACAGAGTCCATTGGGACCTCCACACACGACCTGATTCGGTACAACGTATCTGGTCTAGCACATTCTTGATGGGATTGTCGAGAGGCGCAAAGTAGGGCAGACTGAGGCCCCAAACGGGAGGCAGCGTGCACAAATCGGACAACAAGGTCTTTCTGGTCGGATTGACCGGCGGTATTGGTGCGGGAAAGAGCAGCGTGGCCCAGCTCTTTAGCACTGCCGGTTGGCCTACGCTGGACACCGACGCTTTGGCCCACGAACTGCTGCAAAGCCCCGACGCCACCTTGCGTCACGGCCTGGCGGCCCTGTTTGGCGAGTCGATTTTGGGCCCCGACGCAGCGGTAGACCGCCGCAAGCTGGGGTCATTGGTGTTTGACAATCCCCAGGCACTGCAACAACTGGAAGGCCTGATGCACCCCGCCATCGAGCGTCTGATGAACCTCCGCCTGACTGCACTGCTTCAACAGGGCCGCGACCGCTGCCTGGTCGAAATCCCACTTCTGGTCGAGGCCGGTTGGGACAAGAAAGTGCACTGGGTGGTGACCGTCGACGCCCCAACCGACATCCAGATCCACAGGGCCTCGGCCCGCCTTGGCTTGCCGCCCGACCAGATTCGCTCCAGGATTAACGCCCAGGCCAGCCCCGCTCAGCGAGCCGCCGTCGCCCATTTTGTGATCCACAACTCCGGGACCATGGCCGAATTGGAATCCGAAACCTTCAACTGTCTTGAGGCCGCCCAGAAAGCCTATCAGGCCTGGTCTACAACCGTTCACTGAGCCTACATTTTGTGAGAATTCAAGAGAGGGTCAGTAGCGCCAGCGTTACTCAGCGGCGGCTTCCTGTTTGGGTTCCGGAAGGTAACCCGTGACGCTGATGGCGGCCATGTGGGCCAACGCTTTGTACGTACCGTCCGGCGTCGTGGCAAAACCCGACACTTCATTCGGCAGGTAGTAGTTGAACATGTACGATGCGTCCACGCGGAACCAGTCGATCTGATAGCCTACGCCCACCGTGAAATTGAGCTTGTCGGCATCGGGCAGCGTGGGGCCTACACGGCCGTCTTCGGCGGGGTTGTCGTCATAGATGAACCCGCCACGCAGAGCCAGACCCTCGGCAAATTCGGGCTTCCACTCGGCGCCAATGCGCACGATGAACGAATTGGTGTACCCGTACGAGGTGACTTGTTCGCTGCCATCTTCCAGTTTCAAGACCAGGTCGTCATACAGGCTCCACAGGATGTAGTTGGCATCCAGGGACAACCGCAGTCTGGGCGTGGCATACCAGGACACCCCGGCGGTCATGTAATCGGGAGTGGTAATCTCGGCCGAGCCCTTCTGATCCAGCAATACTGGGGCAAAATCGGGATGTGGGTCAAAGTCCACCCGGCCTTCCAGCGGCACCACCATGCGGCTACGATAGGAAAGGCCCACATTCAGCACGTCGGGGATGGCCTTGAACGTCAATCCGGCGTTTCCGCCAAAGGCCCAGGCTTCTCCGCCGAATTGAACCTGGCCACCCACGGCTTCGGGCAGTCCGTTGATCAATTCAGCGGAAGCTTTCATCGCAACAAAGCCCACGCCAAATCCCAAGTTGGGGAGGATCTTGAACGAAAGCGTCGGATTGAACGAAACGGTGGTCATCTCCGAGCTGATGCCGTTGACTCGCCCCACCCAATCTTCTTCGTAAGCGTTACCCAGGCCATAGGCCGTATAGAAGCCCAGACCCACATGCATCCAATCTGCCACCGCAGCGTCGATGAATACCCGAGGCAACGTGAAAATCTTGTCCTTGGTCGTGTGAGTCGGCCCACCGTCAGCGGGCTCAAAATCGGTCGTTCCCATGGCAAACAGGGCACCAAGCGAGATGCTTGCCGGAGGCAGGAACGCCGTCCCACCCACGTTGTACCAAATCAAAGCCGGGTCATCGGTATCCGCCACGATGGCAGAGCCCCTGCCCATCGCGCTGGCCGAAAGCTCCGGCACCATGAAGCCGCTTGCGCTGTCCTCATTGGCCCCCAATCCCGCTACCAGAAGCAGGCCCGTCAAGGCCGTGTAGAGTCTTTTCATTAGTTGCCTCCTGCCGGAGTGGGAGTTTTGCCCGGCACGGTCAGTGCGTACACAAAGGCCAGATTCGGCCTAGCCAGGCCCGTAAGCTGCGAGAACAACTTGTTGTCCAGCAGCACGGCCAATGTGGCACGCCCGGCTTCCAGTTCGGTCGCCTGAGCGTCCGTCACGCTGGGCACCGTGGTCTTGTTCGCCTCATCCACAAGTGGACCGCTGGCCCGCAACAGCACGGTCACCGGCGAGGGAACCAGCCCCTTGCCCTGCGGATCCTTCACGCCGTCGGTCATTATGACGCCGTACATGTCCCCTGGCTCAAGCGGCTTGGCGGAGGTCAACACCAGCTCTTTGCCGTCGATAGCCACTTCAAAGGCCGGCAGCCCGCCAACCAGGTCCGGCGAAGCAGCGCCCAACTTAGTCAGATTCAAAAGGAAAACAGTCCCCGTGTTGTTGGCCATGGACCAGGAACTTACGGTCGCCGGATCCAGAATGCCCTGATAACCCACTCGCAATTCCGACTCGCCGGCAATCACCGGGGCCAGCCCCTTGGTGGGATCCAGTTCCACTACAGGCGACGTATGAATCGAGAAACCCCAGGCTACCACGGTCTCGTCCCGCGGAATGCCCGCTTCTTCGATGGCCTCAAACGCCCCGTACATCGCATAATACTGCCGGATCGCCTCAAGCTGAGCCAGGTCCTTGCCGGTGTTCTCCCCGCTTTGACCCTCAAGTACCGCATAGTACTTGCAACTCTTGGTGACCTCTTCCGGACTCTTGGCGCCACAGGTCAGACTGTCCGTCTGCCGCAGCAGGTGGAATACCGCCGACGCCACCAGCGGCTCGCCTTCGGACCCCGTCAACCCCTGTTCATATCCACGAACGGCCACAACGTACTTGGAACCCACGTTCCAGCCCTTGGCCGTGTCGATGGTCAGATAGCCCTTCTCTTCGTCGTATCCCAGAACCAGATCCTTCGCCTCTACGCCCAAGGTCACGTCGATGACCTTCACGTTCTCTTTGGCCAGTTCCATATCCACCTTCACCGACGAGGGCGTCTTGGCCGGCGTCAGCGTCGGGAACCCGTCCAGGCTTTCCAGATACTGGTTGAATTCGCATTCGGCAATCTTGAGCGGCTCCAAGGCAGAACAATCCTCGGGGACATCGACTCCGGCCAGGCCCAAGTCGATCTTCCCGTTGGTCGGATCCTGCACCAGGAAGATGGGCTCAGGAACTCGGCCCGTCGTCGGATCAAATTCCATCAATTCCGGAACCAGGTCCGTGCCCACATCCGGCATGCAGGCAGGCAGCCCGGCCGCAAAGGCCAAACTACAGGCCAGCAATCCCACATTGCACCAGTGTTGTGTTTTCATACCCCTCCCCCATCAAGTTTGGGCCATCCTAGCGCCGTCCCGGCTTGTGCGCAAGAACCCTCACCCTGGCCCTTCCCCCATGATCGGGTTTGGGCTACTCTGCGTCTCGGGAGGTGACCGTGAACAAAGCCTTTGTGAAAGAAGACGATGTCTCCGATAGCTCGGTTGTCTTCGAAGAATCCCTGGGCGACGGCCCTCGGTATGTGACCCCCGAAGGATTCGCCAGGCTTCAACAGGAACATCAGGCCCTGCAAACCCGGTCCCTGCCCGAACTCCGCCAGCGGCTTGCGGCCCTCAAAGCCATCCTTGAACCCTCTCGTGAAGAGTTGATTGACTTGGATGCGCAGCAACGGGCCGTCACCGTCCACGAAAGACGTTTTCGGTTCCTTAGCCTCTTGCTGCAGCGCTTGACCGTCGTCACGCCGCAACCTGGCCCCAAAGCCTACTTCGGCGCCTATGTCACCGTCGAGGATGAAGAGGGCGAAGCCACAACCTATCGATTGGTTGGCCCCGACGAGGTGGACTCTGCCCTGCATTACATCAGTGTTGAATCCCCCGTTGGCAAAGCCGTGCTGGGCAAGAAGGCCGGAGATCCCACCCCCGTGCGCCTCCCGGGCCAAGACGACCAAAACCTCTTTCTGGTTGAGGTCGCTTGGGACAATCCCTCGGGTTCCGATTGAAAACCCCAACCGATGCGCTTCGGTGAGTGGCATCCCCCGTTTTCCTGCCCTGGCTGGGAAGAGGAGCGGAGAAGGGGCCGGCGGCCCCGTCTCCGCTGGGGCAATTCGGCGTTAGCCATAGGTTAAATATAATGGGGTCCGGGGGCGACCGGTCGCCCCCGCCGGGCCCGGCAGCAGTGTGGGCAGGGCAGCGCTACTGCATTGCGAGGGACTGCCCCGCGCCATTCTTTGCCCCCGGCCTGCTTCTTGTTTACAATCCCCCGGTCACGCTTCCATGGAGGCCCCCATGCGCATCACCGTTATGTTGTTTCTGGCCCTTGCCTTGACCGCATGTGATCTGAACAAACTTGAGGAGCCTGCGGCCGGCACGGACACCGACAATGGAATCCCCGGCGACGTTCACGCCCAAGACACGACCCAAACTCCGGGCCTGGGCGAATAGCCCCCGCAGATTCCCAATTCCAATGACTCACTGGTGCAGCAGATGTACCTGAAAGCCCTGAACTGCGGCTATCTGAGCAAGTCCACGGTCCCTGCGGGCTGGGACTTGGTCCAGGTCACGTCGTCGGGTTGCTCGGTCTGGAAACCGGCAAATTGGCCCACGGCCGGCCAACTGGACCAGTTCCAGATCTTCGAAAGCACCCAGGCACTGGCCGGCTGGTTCGTAACCACGGGCCTGGCCCCCGGCACCACCTGGACCCTTCAATCGGCGACCGACTCGGCCTATCAAAGCCTGGCGGGTACCTACGGCAATCAACCAGTACAACACTACATCAAAGAGTATGAGCTGTTTGGCGTGAAAGGCGCTGACGTGGTCTTCTCGTTTGAGAACCGAGGCAACCCCTCGGCGGCGTTCATGCGGGTTTTTGTGACCGAACCCAACTACATCCTGGGCTCGACCTCATTGACCTTCATGGGCTTCTTCATGGCCCAGTCCCAGATGGCCATGTACATGTGCAACCTGCTGCAAGTCGACGCCTCGGTCCAGTGCCCGGCTGGCGGGGGTGGCGGCGGATGCTCGGACTCCGACTGTGATGCGTCCTGCAAAAGTGATGGCTACTCGCTTGGACAGTGCTCGGGCGATGAGTGCCAGTGCCAGTAAATCAGATTCGGCCCAGCAGCCGCAGCATCCCATCCAACAACGTGTAAGGGTGAACCGGGCAACCGGGGACAAACAGGTCCACAGGCAGCAGTTCGGTGGCCCCGTTGTTGGTTTCCTCGTGGTCCACATAAGGCCCGCCGGAAATGGCGCAGGCCCCGGACACGATCAGCACCCTGGGGTCGGGTAAAGACTGCCAGGTCTTCATCAGCGCCTCGTGCATCCCTTTGCTGACAGGCCCGGTTACCAGCAGCGCATCGGCATGTCGCGGCGACGCCACAAACTGGATGCCAAATCGCCCCATATCAAAGGCCAGGGTGCCAAGCACGTTGGCATCGGCCTCGCAGGCGTTACATCCCCCCGCACTGACCTGCCGCAGTTTCAGCGAGCGGCGATACAGCTTCAGCCTGGCCGGGTCAAGGGGCCCCGCCAGCGCCAACGGCTGATCGGGACGGATCACCAGATCCTGCCGGTTCGAGACGGCCATCCGATAGTCGCC
>CAYTWV010000186.1:0-7654 GCA_964442235.1 uncultured Myxococcales bacterium
AACAATATTCGGGGATTGATGGAGACCCGGGGTCGGGGGACGCTGGAAACGCTGATGTTGACCCACCACGGTTACATTGCGGAAGCCACGGCAGACAACCTGTTCCTGATCCGTCGGCTTGAGGACGGCAAACTGCACCTCTATACGCCGACGACGGAATACTGCCTGGCGGGCATCACCCGTGCGCAGATCCTGAAGAACGCCCGGGAGTTGGGGCTGGTCGTGCATGAAGTGGACGATTTGATGCCCATTGATCTGATTGGGGCCGGCAAAGAGGCCTTTATGACGGGTACGGGCTGCGGGTTGATGCCCGTGGTTGGGGTGGAAGGCAATCTGGTCGGCGACGGCAAGCCCGGCGAGGCGACCAAGGCGCTTCTGGCCCACATTCGGGCGGACATGGCGAACTCCATTTATGGGATTCCCGTGGGCGCTACCAAAGAAGAGTTCCTGTCGTACATGAATCGTTAACTTCCTGGACTCGCCCCGGTCCGCTCATGAATCCACAGCACGTTGGGGCGATGTCTCGATGCGGCGCTTGACAGAGCCGGTCTGCGTGCTAGGCTGGCCCATCGATGTTCGGTGTAATGGCGGAGGAGAACCGTGAGCGACGAGAAACAAGTCCCTGGCACCCCTGGTAGTGGCACTCCTGGCAAACCGGAAAGCGGAGCCCCCAAAGGGTCCGATCTGGAAGCGCTTCGAGCTAAGCTTGGGTTCAAACCCACTCCCCCGACGGCGGGCACCCCTGGCGCCCCCTCGGCCCCTGCGGGCACCCCTGCGGGCAGCCCTGCGGGTGGCGCCGGCGCTCCTCGCCCGGGTATGTCCGGCATCCCGGGCGCACCCACTGCGGCGGCTGCCCCTAAACCGGACAAAACCCATGGAACCCAGCAATTCCGCTTCTCCGGTCTGGAAGCCAGTGGCACGGGCCACCGCACCTTGTCGGAAAAGGAACTGGCGGAACTGGATGACTCGTTGGCCAAAGCGGGCAAACCGCTGGGCACCAAGATCATCATCGCCTGTGTGGCGCTGCTTATTGTGGCCGCTGCGGTCTGGGTCGGCCTGCAGATGGGCAAGGGCATGTCCTATCGCGTGCTCTCCAATGAAGGCATCAATCAGGCCGAGATGGTAAGAACCTACTTCACCAAGGGCCAGACCGACGCCCAGGGCAAAGAAAGCGCCATTCGCGGCGAAGCTGCGGCTAAACTCAAGACCAGCTTGGATGAGTTTGTGGCCCAGAATCAGGATGCGTTGACCCTGCTGTCCGATGCCTCTCAGACCGGGCGCCTGCCCGAGGGCATGGATTGGGACGATCTGAAGAAGACCAAACTGGTCCCGCTTCGCGCCATCTTGGACGTCTACCTTCAAAGCACCCCGACCTATCAGGCAGCGGAGATTCTGGGCGGTCAGGTGTATGCCCCGGAACTGGCGTCCGAAGTCGCCTCGTTTGTGGGCCGCGCCAATTCGTTGCGCGCCTCCGTCGAACAACTGGCTTTGACGCTGGACATGCTGATCAACGACGTTCGTCCCCCCAAGCCCGTGCCCGCTGCCGGCGAATTGCCCGGTAAAACGGCCTATGTGTTTGCACCCAACGCGGAACGAGAAGGGGCCACGATTCTGGAAGGACGCCTGGTCAAGGTCAATGGCGAAATCAAGGACGACCTTCTGGTTGGCGCCAAGACCAAGAAGCGCGTGGAAAAAGAAGAAAAATGCGTAAAAGACCCCATCATCTTTAAGTGGACCTGCCCATCTGCCAATCCCAAAGTTCCGGCCGAAGAACAGAGCCAGGAGTTGGAGAGTTACATCCCGCAGGTTATGGAGCGAGTGATCGAGGACCCCATGGCCGAAATCACCAGCGTCTCGGACAGCAAGAAGCGCGAAATCGAAATCAAGCACCTCTACTCCGTGGACATGCGGTATTTCGTGAAGCCGTTGGTCGAGAGACTGCAGGTTCTGGAAACCCGCGCCATCGAGGACGAAGCCATGCTTCAGGGCTCCATCTCATCCATCCTGGCGGTGTTATTTGCCAGGCTGGAAGACGTGCAGACCAAAATCGGCGCCGTGGACTTGAAGCGCCTGATGGACATGGTGGATACCATGGCGGCCCAGGAAGAACAGTTCGTGCTGTAGACCCCGTCGCACGTAGCGGCCACTTCCCATAGGGGTGTTCGTGGCAAACATCAAGGAATCCCCCGTTCGGTTTGTGTTCCCAAATCTGGTGACCTGCATCGGAATGACATTGGGAATTGTCTCCATCTTCCTCTCCACTCAAGGCAGACCGGACCAGGCAGCGTGGCTTGTGGCGCTGTGTGTGCTGGTGGACAAGGCCGATGGAGCGGTGGCCCGCCTGCTCAATGCGGGAAGCGAATTCGGCATGCAACTGGATTCGCTCTCGGACCTGATTACCTTCAACGTAGCCCCGGCGGTGATGCTGGTTTCGATTCTCTCCAAGAATCCCTCTTTGTCCACCTGGCCCTGGACGTTGGCTCTTTACTCCACTGCCGTCGTGTACGTTTTATGTGGCGCCCTTCGACTGGCTCGATTCAATTGTGCTGCCACCTCTGGAAATGCACCAAAGAAGTTCTTCATCGGTGTCCCAACGACCATGGCAGGCAGCTTGATGGCGACGTTGTTTTTGACACTGAATCAGCACTTGCCCGTTGAGAGTTTCGATGTGTGGCTGATGCCGGTCATGCTGCTTATGGCCATGCTGATGGTCTCGAACTTCTATCTTCCCAAGCTGAACAAGGACAGGAAGTACTCCTTTATCAAGTTCTTTCAAATGTTCAACTTGATTGTTGCTCCAGTTCTTGCAATCATCCAGAAATTTCCCGAGTACCTTTTTGCTTTGTCCTTCCTATATATCGCCGTCGGTTTGGTCTGGTCCAATCGCCGTTCCGTGGTGATCGAATAGCCAAACAGCTCCCAATTCAAACGCGGAGGCATTATGGGCAACCGAGAGCGCCTGGCTGCAGCAGCGCTGTTTGTGGTGACGGGACTGGCGCTTCCTGTGCTTTTCGCCATGGAGAAGCCGGCGGCCCCCGAGTCGTCGCAGGTCCCCTACATGTTGCGTCAGGCCTTTTTTGAGTTGCGGATGGACATGGCCATGCACCATGCCCTGACCCAAAGTGGCCAAGAACTGCCTGAAACCGAGGTCGAGGCCGAGACAGAGGGGGGCATCCCGGCTCTGGCGTTCCACGTGGAGACATGGCTGGCGATTGGTGCCGAGATGGAAGCCGACGGCAAGGCTCGGCTGTTTGATGGCCTGGCCCCTTTGGTGGCGGCCATGGGACGGCGAGTAGAGGGTGAGCAGCTTCTGGAGCGTGCCTCGCACCGGCTGTCTACCGATGCCTCGTGGGGCTGCCTGCTGGCTCCCGCTGGGACAGCGTCGGAGGAGTTGTCCGTGTCCGAGTGCATCGCCAGCCCGGGGGCGGACTTGCCCGAGGAAGCCGGGCCGTTTGCCATGGCGTTACTGGGGCCCGATGGCGTCTTGCAAGAGAGAGCTTCTCCTGAAGCAGTGGACCCGCTGCTTAGCCCCTTCATCCTGAGAGTGGTGTGGATGATTCTGCTGGGGGCCCTTCTGTTTGTGACGGGCCTTGTGCTGTTGTTCCTGGCTCCCCGGCTGGCCAAACGATACCGGATTCTGGATTACGGGCTGCAAGGGTTCCGCTTCTCGGCCACACCTATGGCGACCTATCTGGTCTTTTTAGCCTGGTTCACGCTGATGATCACGGTGCATCTGATGGTGGCATGGGGTGCCCAGCAACTGGGGTTGGACTTGACCCTCAACCGGGTCGCCGTAACCGTGACAGCCTATCTGTTGTACGCCATCGCCGGATTGGTGCTGATTAATCGGTTTGGCCAGCCGCAAGTGACCCCGTTGACCCGGGCCGTGGACATGCAACGGGCGGACCTGACCAAACGTGCGGTGCTTTTTGGCGCGGTGGCGTACTGCATGGCACTGCCCGTTGTCCTGGCACTGACCCAGTTAAGTGCGGAGTTGTTTGGCACTGGGCCCGAGGTGAATCCTGCCATTCCGCAGTTATTGGAGTCGGACTCTTTGGCCGAACGTTGGGGGCTGATCCTGAACATCTGCGTCATTGCCCCGCTTTTTGAGGAGGTCTTTTTCAGGGGCTTCCTGTTCCAACAGTTTAAGCGGTTCTTCTCGCTTCCCAATGCCGTAGCGCTCTCGGCGATGATTTTTGCGTCGGTGCACCTCAGCATCGAGTCGTTTCTGCCTCTTTTTGGGCTTGGCGTGTTGATGGCACTGAGCTACCACCTGGTCCAATCGCTGTGGGCTTCCATCGTGTTGCACATTTTGTGGAACTCCGCCACGGTAGCCGTTGTCTTGCTGCTCTTCACTTAGGTTCCGGAGGTTCGACATGCGCAGAACGACACTTCTTGCCTGCCTGCTCGGGGTCATTTGCCTGCCGCTGGCGGCCCATGCTTCGCCCATCGATTCCATGCTGGATTCCATGAAAGGGGAGTTGCAGCGAAACATCGAACAACTGAAGGTCCCGGACTACCCGCCGCCCTACTACATCGCCTATTTGATGCGAGACCTGGAAAGTGTGGGCTATCTGGCTCGCTTTGGCACCCCTGTGAAGCGAGAGCAGACCCGGCAGCGCCTGGTCTATGCGGACGTGAGGGTAGGCTCGGCAGAGATGGACAACACCGAGGACCCGTATCCGGGCATGGACATCGACTACTCGGATCCCATCTACTTGACCTGGGCTCCCCTTCAGGACCAGGACCTGGCCATGCGCCGGACCCTGTGGATGCTGACGGACAGGGAGTACAAGAAGTCGGTTTCCAGCTACCTGAAGGTCAAGGCCAAGGGCATCTACGAGGGCAAATCAGAGGACTTCTCGGGCAGTTTTACCCCCGCTCCCGTCATCGACAATGTGGCCAAACAAGCTTTGCTTCCCAAAAAGACCGACGAATACCTGGAGCGCGTCAAGCTGCTTTCCGAGTTGATCGACCAGGAGCCCATGGTCTTTGACTCTATTGTGGGCTTTGAGGTGACGCGGCAGGATCGCTATTTTGTCAACTCGGATAAGAGCCGATTTTTCTCTTCTGAGATCTTCTATATATTCAATGTTGACGTGTTTGCTCGTGCTGAGGATGGCACCGTTCTTCCCCACTCGCTGGTCTATTATGCCCGCACCCCGGAGCAGGTGCCCACGGCCGCCGAGATGAAACGGGATGTGGAAGTGATGTTGGCAGAGCTTCGGGCGTTGGCCAAGGCCCCCTTGATGCAGCCGTTTAACGGTCCGACCTTGCTTGAAGGCGACACGGCGGGCGTGTTTCTGCACGAGGCACTGGGGCACCGACTGGAAGGGCACCGACAGTCTGGCGGGGACGAAGGCGGCACGTTTCGTGGCAAGGTTGGCGAGATGATCCTGCCGGCGTTTCTGACGTTGGTGGACGACCCGGGCCTGGCCACGTTCGAGGGCAAGGGCGTCAACGGGTATTACACCATTGATGACGAAGGGGTAGTCGCCCAGAAGGTTCAATTGGTCGAGCAGGGTCGCCTGGTGGGCTTCTTGATGACTCGGCGCCCCATGGACAAGTTCCGGGCCTCCAATGGCCACGCTCGAGCCAGCTGGGTTTCCCGCCCCGTAGCCCGCATGGGCACGCTGGTTTTGACTGCTGCTCAGACCAAGACGCAGGAGCAGTTGAAACAGCGGCTGATGGAGCTGGCCAGGCAGCAGGGCAAACCTTTTGGGATCATTGTTCGACGGGCGGCATCGGGGGCCACAAACACTAGCAGTTGGGGATTCCAGGCCTTCAAGGGCATTGCCCGGCTGGTCTACAAGGTGGACGCCGTAACGGGAGAAGAGACCCTGGTGCGTGGGGTTGAACTGGTGGGAACTCCTTTGTCATCCCTGATGAAGATTGATTCGGTGGGAGAACAATCGCACTTGTTTAATGGATACTGCGGGGCTGAATCGGGTTGGGTGCCTGTTTCCACGCTGACGCCCAGCCTGTTGATGATGGAGCTGGAGTTCCAAAAGGCTCCGCCGCGGCGGGAGAACAAAGAGATTCTTCCTCCTCCTTCCCTTTTCTAGTGACCGGAGGGAACCATGGCCACCCCTTGGAAATCGGTTTGTTTTCTGCATGGTTTGGCATCGTCCCCGCAGGGCACCAAGGCCCTCTATTTTGGCGAACGGTTTGCAGAGGAAGAGCTTCCGTATGTGGCACCGGATCTGAACGTACCTGATTTCACCCATCAGACTCTGTCGGCGCAGTTGCAGCGCGTTGAAGAGGCTGTGGCCGGTCTGCCGGGGCCGGTGTTGTTGATGGGCAGCAGTCTGGGTGGTTTGGCGGCCATACGGTATGCGGAGTTGCATCCCGAGCAGATTTCCGGCGTTGCGGTGATTGCGCCGGTTCTGGAGGTTCAAGGAGCCAGACTGGCGGCCCTGGCGGGCAGCACCGCCCAGAAATGGAAGGAGGCGGGAGTCATCAGATTGGAGCGAGACGGCCAACAAGCGCTGCTGGCTTACGATTTGATCCAGGATGCGGCATCCCACGTGGTTCGAGACGTTGTCCTGAAGATGCCCCTTCTGGCCATTCACGGTACGTTGGACGACTTGGTTCCCTGGGAAGAAACGGACCGATTTGTCTGCAGGCAGCACGACGGAAGCAGTTCCATTCTGGTGAACGGCGACCACAGTTTGAACAACCATCTTGAGTTGATGTGGACGTTGTTGGGGAACTGGAGAACCCACGTTATGGCGTCGCAGCGGAGAGGGAAAGCGGACCACGGACACTGCAACTGCGAACACCACTGAGCCAGCCCAGCACATCATTGCCTTGTGAACAAATCTTGGCTAGAGTTGCCCGCACAACGGAGGCCGCATGGATGCTGCGTTATACTTGAAGATCCTCAAGGCGATCCCGCTGTTTCAGACGCTGAAGCCCGAGGAACTGGAGATTATCGTCCAGATGAGTCGGTTGCTGCGTGTGCGGGCAGGCGTCGAGGTGGTTAGCGAGGGAGACGAAGGTGCCAGCATGTATGTGTTGGTCTCGGGTGCTGCGCGTGTGACCCGGAAACTGCGAAATGGGAAAGTGGTGCCTCTTTCGGAACTGACGGCTCCCAGTGTCTTTGGGGAGATGGCTCTGATAGACCGATTCCGTCGCTCGGCGACGGTAACCACGACGTCCGAGGCGATCCTGTTCCAAATCGATCTGGTCTCGTTCAATTCATACCGGGCTGCGTTTCATCCGGCGGCATTGAAGGTCATGCGAGAGTTGGCGCCGCTGCTGTGTGCCCGACTGCGGCAGATGAACGACCGAATCGGAGAGTATCTGGCGCACCCCGAAATCATCATGTCAGGGCAAGACGAGTGGGCGCGGTTCTGGGAAAGCGGCTCGGCACAGCCCTCGGCGACGCAAGGCCCCACTGGAGGTAAACAATGAGCCCGGTGCGAGAAGAGCCAGGTGGATTCATGGCCAGGCTGCCGGTCTTCATGGGGTTCTCGCCCCAGGAGACAGCGCTTCTGGCGACGGTGTTTGACGTGCGGCGACTGTCTGACGGCGACGTCTTGTGGCGGGAGGGTGAAGCCTCCATGCATTTTGCCATCATTGCCGAAGGTTCCGTTGGTGTGTTCAAAGAACTGGCGGGGAACAAACGGCATCGCATGGGCAGCATCGGCCA
>CAYTWV010000186.1:7664-8148 GCA_964442235.1 uncultured Myxococcales bacterium
GGTAGCAGAACGGGGCGGCTGTGTGGCGCTGATATGCCGACGAGACGACTTCGAGCGCCTGTTTACGACGAATAACCCATTTGCATACAAGTTGCTGGACTTCGTGGTCACAGACCTTAGCCAGCGTCTTCGGGAAGCCCTGAACTCGATGGACGCCATCGTCTCTAACCCGAACGAGCTTTCGGCCCTGCTGTTGGAAAGATTGCAGGCCCTGGGACGGTCGGTGCATGAGTCGGGCGAAATCCCCAAGGTGGTCGTTAAAAGTGGAGTTCCCCGACCTGCCCCCCAGACTCCCACGGGCAGTCCCACTCCGACGTATGCGGGGCTTTCAAGGGTAAATCCGGGCACACCCTCGGGGCAATTCGGGGCCCTGCGTCCAGACCCCAACGACCCCTCCGGAAGTTCCGGCCGGAGGTAGTCAAAGCTCTTCGTGGCGTTTTTACCCTTGATACCGGCGTCAGCCGGGGCTATATTCGGCCAAACA
>CAYTWV010000187.1:0-5338 GCA_964442235.1 uncultured Myxococcales bacterium
GGGCGGGCCCATGCGGCCCCAGTAAGGGCCGCATGGGCCGCGGTCGCCCTTAGCGGAGCGCTTCGGAGAGAGATGGGACGCGATGGGATCGGCGACGGCGACGGCGACGGGGGTCGGACGGGTCGGACATATCGTCCCCCCCATTTCGGGGGGACAGGCCCAAGCCGCAGGCGAGGGCCAGGGGGGGCGATGGTTCTTACGGATTATTGTAACCGGTACCGGGGCTTCCCTTGTTCATTCCGCTGCCATAGGGCACTTCGGAAACGCGCCAGAAGGTGGACGACAAGTTCTCGAGATTGGGGTGGATCAACTGCATGGTGGCGCCCGAGACCAGCGGCCAACCGGCGTTCTTGTCGTAGGCCATGGAATCCACCACCTGCCCCATCATGTTTCGAAGTGTGACGGTGTCTGCGGTGTCGTTCAAATCCCAGTCCACTTCGGGATAGTCGTAATCCACCGGGGTGCCGCCATTTTCGCCCGCTGTCTTGTTGGCTCCAAAGACATAGTAGTCGCCGGGGGGAATCCAGAGGGTTCCCATGAACCAAATCGAGTTGCCGTCCACACCGGTGAAACGCCAGCCATTGATATTGATGGGCTCGGCGGTGGTATTGTAAATCTCGATCCACTCGCCCTTGGCATCGGGGACACCCACGGGATCCACCATGATTTCGGTGATCACCAGAGTGGTGTCCGGGTTGGGGGGCACTACCACTTCGTCGCTGACATCGGGCAGAACCACGTCGGGTGTGACTTCGACCACGTCGGGCACGACCACTTCCTCCACGGCTTCGAAGGTGTCCTGGATGTCGGGCGGAACGTAGGTGTCTTCGATGACATCGGGTTCAAGTTCCACCACGTCGGGCTCGGGTCCCACGACGATTTCGGGTTCTTCCTCGGGGAAACTGGTTCCGGAGAGCCACATGTCCATGTGGCTTCGGGGCATGATGACCCAATTGCCGTGGCTCTGTTTCACGATGCCCACGACGAAATTGAAGGTATCGCCGGCCTTGCGGGCATCGTTGGGCGGGGTCATATAGGGAACCTTGTAATCATTTCCGACGCGCATGCCGTCGGAAATCAGGAATTGACCGTAATCATAGCCATTTAGCGAGTCGGGGTTGGGGTCCAGTACCTGGACGTTTTCCAACTTGACGAAGACCCCTTCGAAGCTCTCGGGGGCCGCAACGATTTCAGCGGTGGTGGTCAGATAGGGTTCCGGTTCCGCACCCTGGAAGTCCTTCACGGTCAGACTTGTGACCACAAAGGTGGTTTCGCACTGACTTTCTTTGTGGTTTCCGAACAGTTGAACGCTGGCCCCGGGTTTCAGGTCGGGCAGTTGGTCCAAGGCAAAGACGGCCAGCATCCCGCTATTGGGTCCGCCACCCGCATCCTGGACATAGAACCCGGCCAGGTTTCCGACCACCTGATAGGGGAATGCAGGAGCAGTCACATACGCCGTCTCGATGGTCACACCCACATCCACCAGCATGGCACCGAAGGGGACTTCACAAACCACCGAGGCCTGACTTTCTTGAACTTCTTTCACGGTCTTGCCAGCCGGCAAAACGGTATCCTCTTCTACTTCCTGTTTCTGGTCCTGAGCCTCGTAGTTGTCGGTCAAGATATCGGGCTGGGTGACGTCGACGACGTCGGGAATCTGGGTATCGTTCGTATCGAAGTCGGGGACATCCACCGGAGGGGTCGTGTCCTGTTTTGTATCGGGCTTATGGGTATCGGGGACCACGAAGTCGGGTTCGCCTCGTGAATCGTCCACCAGGGAATCCTGATCAGCGGGGGTATTGGCGCCCGGTGTGGAGCAAGCCACCACCAGGACGGTGCCAAACAGCGCCAGGGCTGCGAACATCGTGCGTCTCATTTGCGCCTCCTGCAGAAAACCAAGGAAACCACACTCACCGCCGCACCGCAATAGAGGAGTCGGAGCGTGCCTGAAAACGGGCCTGAATCCAGCGCACCAGGTCGGGCCACAATTCGGACTCGGCCCTGGGGCTCAAGACGATATCCAAATGCCCCATCCCGTCCCAATCCATGGCGGTGACCGGGGCGTTGGGCAAATCCATGGAATTGAACACATGGGCCGGGGGAACCACGGTATCTGCCGCCGAGTTCAGCAGCATGACCGGAGTGGTCACCCCCGCCAACTCGGCTCGCAGGTCCCTGGCGACGGGGCGGGCAGACAAAATCCCGGTGCGGCGCCATTGTATCAGTTCCTGAACCTGCCCCAGACTTACCGGGTCAAACCCTTGGCGATAGTGCTCTTCCATTTCCAAAGGGGTCAACGACCCCCAGGCAAACGGCAGGTCCCTGTGGTCCATCAAACCCGCCAGGCCAGCCCGAATCATGGTTGCCGCTGCGTGTCCCAACAGGTGGAATGGGAAGGGTTGGCGGGCAAGAGTCCCCACACGGGTAGCGGGTTCAAGGCGCGACATGGCCCCTTCGGCCCAGGCCAGGGTTTTGGGGAAACCAAGCCTGGCGGGAGAGGCCCAGGCCACGGCCCCCAGCACGTCCTGACTTCGCTTGAGAGCGGTATACAACGACCAGATCCCGCCCATACTGTGGCCAACCACAACCGTGGGCCGAGTCAACACAGCGTCCCAGATGGCGGGCAGATCCTTGCCAAGGTACTCTCCAAACCCCGTGGGCAAAGGTGCTCCGGCCTTGCGGCTAAGTCCTGCGCCCCGAAGTTCGGCAGCAACCACATCGAATCCATACCAGTTCAGAAATGCGGGCAGACTTTGATGTGGACCGACAAACGTTCGAACATTCTGGCTGAATCCGTGAAGCAGCAGCACTTGACCCACACTCTGCGAATGCGAAGGCCAGAAGTGCAGCGCCAAGGGGGCGCCATCCGAGGCCCTAAGCCATTGCAGTCGTCCCTTACCGTTCATCGTTCAGTCTCTCTTTTTGCAGGGACCAAAGGGATTTGACGGTCTCGTCACCCTTGACCAGGTAGTAGCCGGCAAAAAGGGCATATTGAAGCAACATCAGTCCCCACACTGCCAGAGCAAACGCCATGGGAGCTGCTTGAAGGGTCACAGCGGGATAAAGGGCCAGAGGCAGCAGCAGAAAATACCAGAACGAGCCGACGTTGGCAGGACTGTTGGGAATCATCATGCCCACGGCCACCGAAGCCATCATGGCATAGGCCCCGGCCAAATCCACAACCTGGTCCAGGCCAAACGCACAGAGCATACAATAGAAATAGAACCCGTTGATGCCCCAATAGACCACCGTAAGCCACAGGAAACGAAGGAAGTCGTTGCGCGAAGGCATGGCCTTCAGCCCATCGATAAACGCCCCCATCATTCCCGAAAGTCGATCCGAGAGTTTGGGCGAGGCCCACCCGACACACCCTTGCACCACCCTCACGGCAAAAGCTTTGTTGCGCCATGCCACAAAAAGCAGTCCCATGGCTGCGGCAAACACCGCGGTGGCGATCCAGGCGCCCGCCTCCAGGCTCAGATAGGTCGCCTCGTCATGTTTAGGCAGGAAAAACAGCACCACCGCCAGCAGCAGGGCCATCATCAGCCCATCCATGACACGCTCGACCGCAATGGTCCCCAACGCCGCACTCTTTCGGATCTTGCCCGTCCGGGCAATCAGATAGGGGCGGGCCAGTTCGCCAAGTCGAAGGGGAAAAACAAACAGCGCCAGGAACGAGATGGCCCCTACCCGATTCAGCGTCCAGAAATCGAATTTTGCCAGCGGCCGCACCAACGGTTCCCAGCGAACCACGCGCAGGAAATGCACTCCCACCAGCAGCAAAAACGCCGCTGCCAGCCAAAACGGCTTCACATACCAGGTGGTCTCCATGACCCCCGATGAATCGGCCGAAACACATGCCACGACTCCGTCTTGCATCACAAACGAGTCGCACATCATCTTGTCCAGGGGCCAATCCTTGGATGCCAGAACCACAAACAGAGCGGCTATCGCCAGGCTCAGTCCCCATTTCAATACAAGTTTCATCTCTGTGGTCTTCCCTTCCTCACCACACAACACGAGGCCGTTACGTACGGCCGCAGGAGTCTAGCAGGAGTTGGCCCCAAATTGAAGAGGCGGGACGAAGAAAGGGTGCGGAGACGTTAGGACCCCTTCGAAACTACGGCGGCCAGTTCACGAAGCAGCGCCTTCTCCAAAACGTGTTTCAGCATGTCAATCCGGTCCTGCTGCTCGGAAATGGTCATCAGGATGGCCCTCAAAGGCTCCAATCGTTCTTTGCTGTCCTCGTCCAGCCGCAGACGACGCATGGACCACTCGGGAAAGAGCCTCTCGGAGATTCCACCCTCGGTATCCAGTAGCAGCACGTCTCGGTGCCGAGGATCGACCGAAATGGCATCAAACAGGCCGAATACGGCCTCGTCGGGCCCCTCAAGGACCTGCACAAAGAGACCTCCGGAAGCAAAAAGCACCCCGGTCACCTCCATGGAGGCGTTTCTCTCGGCAGCACGCTGGGTGATCAAATCAATCTCCGAATCGGAGAGTGCGCTGTGCATTCGACTGACGTATTTGAGCCTGAGCATGAACGTGATACTATCCGCTCGAATTCCGCTTCGCAACGAAATCGATGCCGGGAACCAAATTGATGTCGGGGAGGCCCACGTGACGTTGAAGCCCATAGCTGGTGTGTGTTTGCACTGTGGCGCCGAAGGCAACGCTGGCACGGCCTGCCCGGGGCCCCGCTGCTTACCAGCGGGGTATAAGATGGTGCCCTCTTCTTATGCATATCCACCGCCTCTTGGCGGAGCGGATCCCATGTTGGGCAAGGAGGTGGACGGATACCTTCTGGTTGCGTGCGTGGGGACCGGCGGATTCGGACGGGTCTATCTTGGTTTGGAGCTTCGTTCGGGCTTGAAGGTAGCCATCAAAGTACTGAATCCCCAAAGGCTGGAGGGCGAGCAGCGGGATATGGTTCTGCGCAACTTCGAGCGGGAAGCCCAGGCTATGGCTTCCCTCAGCCATCCCAGCATCGTTCGCCTGTTCAAATACGGGGTCATCGAGTCGCAGCCCTATCTGGTCATGGAGTATCTTGACGCATCCAAACGGCTGGACGAGGAATTCCGAAGGCATATTAAAGCCAAGACGTGGTTCTCCGTTGAGGACATTTCCAATATCATGAGCCAGATCCTGTATGCCTTGGAACACGCTCACTCCAGGCGAATCATCCATCGCGACTTGAAGCCGGACAACGTCCTGCTTCAGTTCCCCCAAGGTCACCCGGTGCTGGTGCGATTGCTGGACTTTGGCCTGGCGAAACACATGGCGAGTGGCGAGCAGACCCAGCATGTCATTGGGACCCCAAGCTATATGGCCCCCGAGC
>CAYTWV010000187.1:5348-7073 GCA_964442235.1 uncultured Myxococcales bacterium
AGAGCCATCCAGGCCGACCCGGCGCTGGTGGCGCGCCTGCTCAAGCTGGCCAATGCCTGCCACGGTCTCGGTGTGCGACCAGTACTGGCGATCAAGGATGCGATCAGCCTCCTCGGTCTGACGTCCGTGCGCGGTCTGGCGCTGGGGTTTGCAACCGACTTGTACAGTGCTGCCATTATATCCATCGAACTCCTGACCGGCCGTAAGCCGTTTCCCCAGAAAGGCCACGAAGCGGTCTTTTCTGCCAAACTGGACCCCAATTATGACCCGTTAGAGGCACTCAAGGCCTTGTCGCCCCCCGAATCCGTGTTGGCCTTCTTTCGGCAGGCGTTAAGCATTCTTCCAAGTCAGCGTTTGCAGTCCGCCACGGACTTTCGTGAGCAGTTGTTAGAGCAGTTGAAGCTTGTGGGCAGCGCCTCGCCCCTGGCTATGGACGAACGCCGAACCACCGAAGAAAAGGCCTTTTCCGGCGACCAGAAAGCCGTCGAGCGCTGGCTGGAACGGGAGAAAGGCCGCATCGCCGGCCCCAAGAAGGGCCCGAAGAATTGGGATATTTGAGTTCAGTCAGCCGCCTGTCTACTCAACGTATGCGCTGCGTCCCCTTGGTTGCCCCCATTCCCAATCCCACCAATGCGGGTTCTTGATTCCAACGGGAAACACACGGTGCTGCATCGAGGTATCGAACACACCGATTGTTCTTTCTATTTATTACTTTGCCGGCCCCATCTCCTGCTGCAGTTGCTTCAGTTCCTTCGAGTCCGGGAACTTCTTGAGCGAGCTGTTTAGCAGGGCCGCAGCCCTTTGCGTGTCACCCAGTTTGACATAAGCACGAATCAGCCGAGCCGTCAGGGAATCGGTCGCCTTACCCGAATCCGCAAAGGGCTGAAGCAGCGCAACCACCCCCGCATAGTCCTTCCTGGAGAATTTAAGCGAAGCCCAATCCGACGCCGCCTTTCGGTGTCCCGGCTTCACACCGAGAACGCGCCCGAATTCCGCTTCGGCCTGATCATCTTTACCCTGTTTTCGAAGCTGCAGCGCCAGGTTGTATCGGGCATCGGCGTCCCCAGGGTCCAGGGCCAAGGCGGCCTCGAACTGTTCAATGGCCTGGTCCAATTTGTCCATCTTTGCGTAGACCACGCCAAGGTTCTGATAGGCCTTGCCATTTTCGGGGTCGGCTTTCAGCACCCTCAAGTAGGCGTCGGCTGCCTCGGGCAGTCTATTCTGCGCACGGTAGGCAACCCCCAGGTTGTACCAGGCCGGACTATAACCAGCCTCCACCGCCAGGGCCTTCTGGTAAGCAGCCACGGCCCCGTCCAAGTCGCCCAAAGCGGATTTCTCGATGCCCAGATTCACAGCGGCCTTCAGGTGTCCGGGATTCAGTTGCAGTACCTTTTCATAAGCTTCTGCGGCCTCTTTGTGCCGCTTGGCTTTCTCTTCCACTTTCCCGAGGTTATAGAGGGCCTTCTCGTTGCTTGGATCGGCAGCAATGGCTTGATTCAGCGCCAGCCTGGCGTCATCCAGTCTGTCCATGCTCATCAACACCAACGCGCGGTTCATTTGGGCCGGTGCATAGGAGGGATCACGTTTCAACAGGTCGTCAAAGATAGCCAGGGACTCCTTGTTCCTGTCTTGATCTCGCAGAACAAGCCCCAGGTTGACCTCGGCCTCAGGATAGGTTCCACCGGCGATTTTGATAGCTTGGCCAAAGAGCTGTTCGGCCCGCAC
>CAYTWV010000187.1:7083-8147 GCA_964442235.1 uncultured Myxococcales bacterium
CCTTCCTGCTGGCGACCTGAGCCAGATTGAACAAGGGTTCAGCCCGTTTGGGCCAGTCGGCGGCCAGCTTACTGAAGCGCTCTTCGGCCTCATCGAGGCGGTCCAGCCGAAGAGCCAGCAGCCCCGCATTGTACCGGGCCTTCCAGAATCCGGGAGCTATCCGTGCGGCCCGATCATAGTTCTCCAGGGCCAGTTTGCCATCACCCGCCTTGCTGGCCAGGCGCCCTCTCAAGAACCAGGCCGGGGCAAAATCCTGCGAGAGCTTCAGAATCTGCTCCAGGATCCTTTGGGCCTGTTCCAAACTCTCGGCGTCGTCCTTGGATGCATAGAGAACGGCCTGATTATATCGCGGGAGAACGTAGGCCGGGCGGTACTCTATAGCCTTGTTGTATGCGTGGATCGCTTCGGCTTCCCGCCCAACGCGCCCCAGCGCTACCCCAAACGAGAACCAGGCCCTGGCCCGATTGTCGCCTGCGGCCAAGTCGATGGAGCCTTCCAGAGTGGCCAATGCCTCGTCGTTCTTTCCCATCTCCAACAGCAACAGCCCCATGTTATGGGCCGTCTCAAAATGTTGGGGACGAATGGAAGCGGACTTGGCATAGGCCTCCAGGGCCTTTTGCGGATTCTTGGCCCTGGCCCGGGCCACCCCCAGGTTGTACCAGGCTCTGAAGTACTCGGGCGAAGCCCCCACCGTCTTTTCCAACGTGGCGATGGCTGCGTCCACCTCACCCACTCGAAGCTGTCCCACTGCCAGTTCGTTTTGCAGTGCAGCATTGCCCGGATTTGCTGCCGAGGTCTTTTCCAGCAGGGCCAAGGCAGCCGGGTAATCCCTCGAGCGTGACAGCTTGCGGGCCTCCAGAACTTCGGGCACCGTCAAAGCGGGATCGACGTTGGCATCAAAGGCCCTGTCGCCGATGCCGGACTCGTCCAGCATCTCCTCGGACCACTCTTCGCCCGAGGGAACAACTTCCACCGTCTTGACGTGGACCGATGCCTCTTCGGCAACGCCGTTCAGGTACCAGGTCCCCGCAATGATGAACACAAAGAGCACCGAAAAGGGCACG
>CAYTWV010000188.1:0-8061 GCA_964442235.1 uncultured Myxococcales bacterium
AAGGGCTGAAGAAACGGCCGAAGGCCTGGAATTGTCCCTCCTCAGGCACTTTCTGGATGCCTGCCCGCTTGGCGTTTATGTGCTGAATTCTGAGACACGGACTTTTTCTTATGCCAATACCGCCCTGGAGCATCTGGTTCAGTACTCGGCAGCCGAGCTCTGCCGTACAACCTTTGATCTGGTCATCGCCGAAGAGGACCGGGACCGGGTGGCCGATATGTTCCGCCGCCGTCGCCTGGGCGATCCCACCCTTCCGCAGTCCTATGAGGTCTTGATTCAGAACCGGTATGGCGAAAGACGGGTGGTAATGCTCGGTTCGGACGTGGTCAAGTTGGATGGGGCCCTTCTTGGGGTGGTCCGTGACTTGACCAGCGAACGCATCATGGCCGACCCCGTGCTCTACAATCAGCGCGTGGATTCGCTGGCTTCACTGGCCGGGGGATTCGCCAACGAATTCAACAACCTGCTTGGGGTGATCTCCGGGTACACCCAACTGGCCTTGTCCAGGCTGGAGGCGGGCGGCGACGTCTCGGCTCCCCTGCACACCATCGTCCTGGCCTGCCAGAAGGCAGCAACCCTTGTGACCTCGATTCTGACTTTTGCTCGCCGAGGCTCCCACGGTCTGGAATCCGTCGAATTGACCGCGTTGTTGCGTAACCTTGCCGCTGCCGTCAGGAACATCAGCCCGGGAAACGTGGTGTTTGACCTCGCCGGCGTGGACGAGGGCCTTCGCATCCGCGGCGACGCAACTCAACTGGAACAGGCCTTCCTCAACGTGCTCACCAATGCGGTGGAAGCCATTTGCCACCAGCAGGGCATCATTCGGGTCACGACTCAGTTGGCCACGGTTGTCGCCAACGGCCCGCTGGGGTTGCTTGCCGGACCGTATGTGGTTGTGCGGGTCGACGATTCGGGCCCCGGGATCCCCCTGGAACTGCAACCCACGGTGCTGGAGCCCTTCTTCACGACGAAAAACCCCACAAAACACCCGGGATTGGGGCTGTCCACCTCCTATGGAGTACTGCGCTCTCATGGCGGTGCCTTGGCCATATCAAGCACTCAGCCGGGAGGCACCAGCGTCTCGTTCTGGCTTCCCCAAGACCGGGATCCCAGCGATCTGGTCCCGGCCATTGTGGAAAAGGGGGTCCTCCCCCTGGCGTCCCCCTCGGTACTGATTGTCGACTACCAGGCGATGGTTGCGGAACTTCTGCAGGAAGTTTTATCGAATTCGGGATACCGGGTCGCCGTGCAAACGCAGCCCTTACTTGCTCTTGAAAGTCTCCTTGGCGGGGCCATCACTCCGGATATTCTGGTCGTGGATCTTATGATGCCCGAGTTGGATGGCCGTAGTCTCATCATCAGGCTGCGCCAAGCCGGGTTCGCCAAACCCATCGTGGTCATCAGCGGGTTTGCCCTGCCTGCACGAGATGACGAGCGCCTTAACCTTAGAGTTCAGGGGTTCATCAAGAAGCCCTTCCAGAATCAGGATGTCCTGGCCGTACTGGAGAGTGCGTTGTGCGCCGAGAGAGACACACCCGAGGTGGGGCCGTGAACCCGGAGAAGGGCGAATCACTGGCCATTCCGGATTTGCGTGCCCATTTGCCGGAAATGGCCCATCTGGTCCGCCGCCATCACTATTTACCCCATGGCTATGTGCTAGCGGCGGTCCACGGGATTCGCTCGGGATGGCGACTCTCCGAATCGGTTCCCCAATCGCTTCGAGCTTCGTTTCGCCGCGCCATGGGAATTTGCATGGCCCTGGTGGGACTTCAATCCGTTTGGATCGGAATGTTGCGGGGACCGGAGAAGGGGGCGTTGATTCTGGCGGTCTCGCTGATTTGGAATGCAATCCTGTTCCCGCTGCTCCGCTCTCAACTCAGCCTGGTTCGCCCCCCAGAATCAAAAGTCACCTTCCCGTCGTTCGGGCTTCCCAACCTGCTGACCCTGTACCGATTGACGCACCTCCCCCTGCTGCTTCTGGCAACGGTGATGCTGGTCGAATACGACCCGGCGGGAAGACCCTCCACCCATCCCCTCTTGCTGCTGCTTTATGCCTCCGTCGCCCTGTCGGACACCCTGGATGGCCTCTTCGCCCGCCTGCTGGGCAGGGTCTCCGAGTTCGGTCGAGTCTATGATCCGATGTGTGACATTCTGGTGTTTGTCTCCAGCAGCATCGGGTTCTGGTTGGCAGGCATGCTTCCCACGCCCGTGATGATTCTGGTCCTCTTCCGGTTTGGGCTCCCGTTGTTCGGGGGATCCTTCGTGTATGTGTTTGTTGGGCCGTTCTCCATTCGACCCACGTTGACCGGGAAACTGGCCGTCTTCGCACTGGCAACCTACCTTGGCTGCCTGCTCCTTCATGCTTGTTTGTCCGGGATCGGCGTTTCGGGTTTGTGCGACATTCTCATGTGGGTGACCGTGGGCACCCTGGCCCTTCATGTCGTGTTGACACTTCGCAAGGGTTTGGGGATGATCCGAGAGGCAACGAAGACCAGGCCAAAGGACCAAGTGCCATGAATTCAGTTCTCCATCGCTGTTCCCCCTCTGCCGGCCATGAGGTCATGGTCGTGTTGGGGGACCTTACCCAAGAAGCCGTGGATGCCATTGTCAACCCGGCTAACTCTCGACTTCGCCACGGTGGGGGAGTGGCCGGCGCCATCTCTTCGGCAGGAGGGCCCACCATCCAAGCCGAAAGTCGTGACATCGCCCCCATTCCCACAGGAAGTGCCGGAATCACCGGCGCAGGTGACCTTCCGGCTCGATATGTGATCCACGCGGTGGGCCCTATCTGGGGTGGCGGAGCATTCAACGAACAGGATCTGCTGCATTTGGCCGCAACTCGGTCCCTTTTACTGGCGCAGGAACGCAGGTTCACCTCCATCTCCATCCCCACGATCTCGGCCGGAGTATTCGGTTTCCCCCCTGCACTGGCCGTTTCCACCCTGGTAGACGCAGTGGTCTCGTTTCTTGGCCGATTCCCTCAGACCCCTCTCACACAGATCCGCTTCTGCGAAATTCGCTCGGACCTGGCTCAGCTTTTTGTGGATGAATTGAAACGACGAGTGGCGTAACCGCTATTCGGGCTGCACTCGAGCTTGACCCGGCCCAACATTGGGCGTCTCCCAAGATGTAGAATCGATATAGTGGAAAAACCAGGGGCTGGGATCCAGCATGGGAGCCGTTGTGGCCTCTTCCAGGGGCCGAAACTCCGTGCCGTTTAGCTGAAACACCAGCGGTTCTCCCTCTTGAATCAGAGGCTCCACCGTGGCAATTCCCTGCGTCGCCAGATAAAAACGCGGCTGCGCCCCTGTTCTGTCTACAAGAAAGACCGCCGCAGCGGGTTCCAGATCGGTCACGAATGAACCTTCCCGCAACACGGGCGAGGCTTCCGGGCACACGTCAAGAAGGCCCGGAATTGACTCGTCCTGGCCCTGGGAAGGGAAATAGAGCGAGAGCAACTCGTCGACATAAGCCGGCTCCGAGCTCAAAACATATGTGCTTTGATAGACCTCAAGAGAATATGAAGTATACATTACCAAGCAGAAATTCGGATTGTCGAATGCGGCCACGCTGACCAGGTGCTGCAACCCGTCGTCGGACCCCTTGTGGGCCACGGCAGAGGGTTTTCCCAAAACGAACGGAAGCAATCCGCAGGTCCCGTTCTGGTTGGCATCGGCCTTGAGCTTCTCAATCTTCTTCATGAAGTCGCCCATGCCCGGAATGGAGTCGGCATCCTTGTCACACCACTTCACCTGGTGCTGAGTGCCATCGGACATCCGCTGAATCGTCAGAATCATCGTGAAGGTATCTGACGCACATGCGCCTGACTCAGAATTGGTGTAGTCAGACTGCCACGAGAATGGGTCCACGGTGCTGACCACTTCGATGAACTGCTGAAGAAAAATGGGGTTGGCATCCTTCTCACACGCTCCCCCCGCATCCGTCTCGGCATGGACTACTGCCATGGGGGTCAATGTGGTCAGCCCTTTCCAGGACAGTGTGGTTCCAAACCGCGTCTCCAGGCGAAAAGCCACGGCCGACAGGGGAGGAGGCTCGTCCCCCTCATCCGGAATCAAGTCTCCCACGGGGGGCAAGTCCTGATCCAGGTTATCCTGTTCAACCCCATCGCCAGGCCCGCCCGCCACGTCCGAATCCGACGACGAAGAGCCACACCCTGACAGACACACCAACACCATGAAGGGTAGGAAATGCCTCATCCTCTATCTCCTTCTCCCGCAGTCTCTTTTGCCGGGGCCTTCTTCGAGACCTTAACCGCCGGCTTTTTGTCCTTGTCCTCGAATTCCACCTCAATGTTCACCTTAACCCGGACGTCGGTGAGTACCGTCTTGACCACCGCCGCCAGGTCCAACTGGTGCAGGAAGGTGACCACCTCGGAAAGCACCGCCTGATACACATCCTTCTTGATCCCATCGATCTGGGTCTTTACGTACCCCGTCATTTCCTTCGGGAAGAGGTCCGAAACCACACCCCGGATGCCTTCCTCGGTGGTCAACACCGATCGCACCCCAGTGCTGATGGCCCCTTTGACCAGATTAGAAATGCTGTCGCCACGCCGCCCGGCGTCTCCCCGGTCCTGTTCGTTTGACATCCCGTAACCTCCTGCAGATGACAGAGCGCAACGCTATCGATTCCCGAGCCAGGGGTCAACCCCCAAGCGCTGTGCCTGCACCCGCCGCCGCAACTGCTTGACAAGAGCAACCACCCGGTGATGTAGTGTGCAGACTGTGTTCTAACCGGTGGGAGAGGGGAATGAAACACGAAATCCTGTTCAAGCCATCGTTTGCAACGGTGCGATTCGAACTGGAGCCCGGCGAGTCCGTGATCGCCGAGAGCGGCTCCATGATGGGGATGAGCCCGGGACTGGCCATGAAGACCTCCATCGGAGGTACCAACCAGGGGTTTTTTGGCAAGTTCCTGAACTTTTTTGCGGCTTTGGCCCGGAAGTTCCTGGGCGGCGAATCCATGTTCTTCAACCAGTACACCGCAGGGGCCTATCCCGCCCATGTGTGGATCGCACCGGCCATGGTCGGAGACGTCACGGTCATGGGGGTGACGCAGAACAATCCGGTGATCATTCAACCCGGCTCGTTTGTGGCGTGCACACCTGGCATTACGCTAAAGACTCGCTGGGGCGGATTTCGCTCGTTGTTTGGCGGCGAGGGGGCCTTCCTGTTGCAGGCCCAAGGAGAGGGTCAAGTCTGGATCAGTTCCTTCGGGGGGATCCAGGAGGTCATGGTAGATGGTGAGTTCATCTGCGACACGGGACATATGGTCGCGTTCGAAACCACGTTGGACTTCAAGCTGGGTATGGCCGGTCAAGGTGCCTGGACCGCAATCAAATCGGGGGAAGGGCTGATTTTCCGCTTCTCGGGAAAAGGTCGCCTGCTGCTGCAGAGCAGAAATCTGTCAACGCTGGTCTCGTGGATTTGGCCATCGCTTCCATAGGGGGAGATTGACATGGAATTTATCATCGAAAATCGACCAGCGTATGCGGTCGCTCGAGTCAAATTGCAGCCTGGCGAGGCTGTCCGGGCCGAAAGCGGCGCCATGATTGGCATGACTCCCGAATTGCAGATGCAGACCTCCTCGGGCGTGGGCAAAGGGGGAGTGCTCAAGGCGCTGGGACGCAAACTGCTCACGGGTGAGTCCTTCTTCATGAACACCTTTCGAGCGGCGACGGTGCCCGGCGAAGTGATGCTGGCACCCCCCAACATCGGCGATTTGACCGTTCACCCACTTCAGGGCGAACTGCTGATTCAGTCCACCTGCTATCTGGCGTCGGCCGAAGGAATCGACATTCAGACCAAGGTGGCCGGATTCAGAGGCTGGTTTGGCGGCACGGGCTTTTTTATGATTCGCGCCCAGGGCAATGGCCCCGTGGCGCTTTCTGCCTTTGGCGCCATCATGGAACTGGACGTCACAGACCCGACCATCGTGGACACCGGGCACATCGTGGCCTTCGAACCCACGCTGAACTACTCCATCCGCAGGGTCGGCGGATGGTTCTCGACCTTCTTCAGCGGAGAAGGCTTCGTGTGCGAATTTAAGGGCCGGGGCAAACTCTGGCTGCAAACCAGAAACCCCAGTGAGTTCGGCCGAACGGTCGGACCCAAACTTCCGGAAAGATAGGGAGGAACGCCATGGAATCCCGACTTCATATGAAACCAGAGTACGCACTGCTGGAAGTGCGCCTCTCCCCGGGCGACAAAATTATCTCTGAAAGTGGCGCCATGGTGGGCATGGACCCGCACCTGAAGTTGACCGCACAGGCCAGGGGCGGAATTCTCAAGGGGCTCAAGCGCGCCGTTCTGGGCGGCGAGAGTTTCTTCCAGACCACCTACGAATCCGTCGACAAGGCAGGAACGGTCTTCCTGGCACCCGGGGCACCCGGCGATATCGTCGAACTGGAGCTGCACGAGGGTGAAGCGTTTCTGATTCAGTCCTCGTGTTTCCTGGCTTCCACGCCTGGCGTCTCGCTGGATACAAAATGGGGCGGAGCCAAGGGGTTCTTCTCGGGAGCAGGGCTCTTTCTGCTGAAGGCAACGGGACCCGGCAGGGTCTGGGTCAGCAGTTTTGGGGCCATCTCCATCCGGAATCTGGGCGACACGGCCGGCGGGCTGTCCGGGGACTATGTCGTGGACACAGGCCACATCGTGGGCTTCGACTCCACGGCCAGCTATTCCATCACCAAGGTCGGCGGCATTAAGAGCTTCTTTTTTGGGGGAGAGGGCCTGGTTGCCCGGTTCTCAGGAAAGGGCAGAGTGCTGATGCAGACTCGAAATCCGGCCTCGTTCGCAGCGTTCCTGCACCCGTTCCGGCCTGTCAAACAAAACAGCGGCGGGAACTAGCAGCACTTCGGCCCCGTCGGCCAACACTTGCTCCATCGCCCCGGGCTTGCCATTCACAAACGCTCTCATCTGGCTTCCGTCCAATTCGACGCCAAGCGCCTTGGCACCACGTCCCACGGCATCCAGGGCGCCGCGAAGCGTTGTACCCGAACTCAGATGCATGACGCAGCCGTCTTTGCGCAGCCGCATTGCAAGGCTGCCCAGAAAATAGAACGTAATCCCCACGGCCTTTGCCGAGGCACCCGGACGTACCGGGTATTCGTTGACCCTGACGGCGCTCCCTGCTCTCTCGTATGTTCCCATGGTTCCCAACATTCGTTCCTCCGTGCCTCAAGCCAGTTCCATAGGGCACTCTACCCCTCATCTCTTCCGTGGCAAATTTTGCGCCCCCGCGTTATGATTCGAGCCTGTCACTTTTGAGGTGCCCGTTCATGGCTCCGATACCCTCTAGTCCCCTTCGAATTGCGATGATTGCGGCCGAATGCAAAGGGCTGGCGAAAGTGGGCGGCCTCGCCGACGTCGTCCACGACCTGGGCCAGGCCCTGCGTCACTCCAACGTCCAGGTCACCGTTCTTTTGCCAGCGTATGGCTCTATCCGAGCCGATGCGCGCCATGAGACGACGCTGGAGGTGCCCTTCGGACCCAAGACCTGGATGACCCAGGTCCTGCGCACCGAACTTGGCTCGCTTTCGGTCTGCCTCATTGACCAACCCGAGTTTTTCGGGGGGGATTTCCGGACCGTCTATGTGGACAGCAGCCTGGCAGGCCGCGGTCCCTTCGAAGACGACGCCCGTCGATTTGCGTTCTTCTCTCGTGCGTGTGCCCAGTTGTTGACCACCTACGCCCCGCTGGCTTATCCCGATATCGTCCATTGCCACGACTGGCACTCAGGCTTCTTGCCGCTCTTGGCGAAGTTGACCCACACCTTCAGAGCCTTGGGCCAACGCTCCAAGTTCCTGTTCACGATCCACAACCTGGACTATCAGGGAATTCGGCCGTTGCGAGGGGGACAACCCCATCTGATGCAAAGCCTCGAAGCCTACTACCCTACCCTTCTGCCCGAGATGGAGCAGCACCCACTTTTTGGCATGGCCGTGGACCCGCGATACCCGGACTGCGTCAACCCCATGCGAGCAGGCATTACCCTCTCGGACATGGTCAACACCGTCAGCCCCTCCTACGACCTGGAGAT
>CAYTWV010000189.1:0-8038 GCA_964442235.1 uncultured Myxococcales bacterium
TGCGCTGTCCGCGCAACAAACCCGTCTGGCTGAAGTGGGCACTCCTGGTGGCGCTGGGTCAATCCCTGAGTTGGAAATAGCGGCCCAAATAAGTGGCGTATTCGGTTGCCCCGAAAGCGACGGAACCGGTCAACCCTATTTCTTCTTGTTGAACATTCCCTTGAACTTCAACCAGCCACCCGGGTCGCCCGCGCGCCGCTCCGCTGAGCTCTTTCGTAGCCGCTCCAAAGCCTCAGCGGCCTCTTCGTTGCCCGGCTCTACCTTCTGAAGTCGGGCGTACCAGGTCATGGAAGCCTCAAGGTTATCCAGGTCGTCTTCCAGACGGGCCAGGAACAGCAACGCCCGCGCATGCCGCGGATCCAGTGCCAAGGCCTTCTCATAGTCCTGCCGCACCCTGCCAATCGCCGTGGGATCATCCCAGAGGCCGGACTTGTGTCGTTGATACAAGGCGTACCCGCGCCACGCGACATAATCAGGATCGGTGCCGTTGGAAGTTACCGCACGTCCCAACATCTCCACACAACGAGTGAACTCCTTGGCCGTAAGCAGCTTCAGCCCCGCCTGGAAATCCCGCTCGGCGTGGAACAACTGGTGCAGCCACACCTGACGGTCCATGGGATACGGCGTCGATAACATCTCGTCGTAATGCCGTCTGGACTTCACATGGGTAAGCACCTGCTCTGCCCTGTCCACCGTCTCCCGCACAAGCTTCAGCAACTTGTGGGCCCGCTTGGACATCAAAAACCCGCGGTACTGGGTCGGAGCGTACTTGTTGCGAAGACGTTGAGTGGCGTCGCGCACCGCACTCAACGGCGAGAGCGGAGTCACGTTCAGCAATTCGTACAGATTTCTCTGCTGCATCGAACGGTACACATCCTCTAGGATGCGCTCAATGCTCTCATCCGTCCCCAACTCGGGTGCGTCGGGCTTAGCTGGAACCGGTGGCAAACCACCCATCAAGGCCGCCAGGGCCAACTCATCCTCTTCACTCTCCCCCGATTTCTCAAACCCTTCGCCGGTACCGGGGTCCACTTCCAATGCCAGCGGCTCCTCGGGAATCGCAGACGCAGGTCCCGTGGGCTGCAAGGCACCGATGGACGAAGACGAAACCGCCAGAGCCGCCTGCGCCATTGCCTGATCGATTAGCCGATTGATGTCGGGGGTCGAATCCATACCTTGCAAGGGCTGGGCCCCTTCCGTGCTGGGCGGTGTTTCGACTGGCTGGGCAGCAGCCTGCGTCATAACCGGTTCGGCCTGCCGCACGCCCAAGGCGGACTGTCCCGTCTGAAGTGCGCCTCCAACCCACGTGGGTCGGACAGCTCCCGCCGCAGCAATCCCCGATGCAGCGTTCTCTGCAGGGGGTGTAGCAAGCGCAAGCCCGGAGGGCCAAGCCTCATTCAACGAGGCGATCATCGCTGCTTCTTCAGGCGAATTCGTGGCAGGGGCTTGCGCTCCCGTGACTTCAGGATTTTCGTAACCCATGGTTCCTGAACTGGCAGACCTCTCCAGAACATCCTCCAGAGGAACAACCCACTCTTTCACTCCACCCACTTCTTGGACTGAAGACGGCTGTTCTACGGCCGCCACTTCGGCTTCCGGAACCTGCTCCAACTCCGAGTGACTCTCTTCAAGAGCCGCAAGAACCGCCTCGGACGATTCCAGGTCCACCGCCATTTCTGGTTCGGCACCACCAGGCAGAACAACCTCGGAAATCTCCTCAACAGCGACCTCGATCTCGACCTTAACCCCAACCTCGAGCGGGAGTTCGGCCTCGACCTCCATAGGGGTCACGCTATCGATAACTTGGGCCTCTGCCTCGACCGCCTCGGGCTCTGCCTCGACGACTTGACCCTCTTCAAAGGACCCCAACTCACGAGAATCCTCAACGGCGTCAACCACGACCTCGTCGGCTTCTGCCGGCCGCTCGTAGGTCCCCGTCACCATCGGCAACGCACGATGTGTAGCCTCGACAGCCGGTTGTGCTTCCAAGGGGACTCCGGCCTCTTTTAAGGCATCGACCAGCCCCACCAACGTCTCCTGGCCGGGCGCACCCGCCATCGGAGCTTCATGGTGAACCTCTTCCTTGGTCCGGACCGGGCCCAGTGCTTCCAGAATCTCCTGCTGCGAGACACCCAGGTTTTCTGCCTGCCGGATGATCTCTGCCCGAACCGCCTCGGCACTCAACCGATCTTCTGTAACCGCAACCTTCCCGTCTTGATGCACCGATGCGCGGCCATACGCCGCATCGTATTCTTCTCTGGGTCCACGCCGAGCCGCAGCTTTGGCCAAGGCGTGCAATTCCGTTGTGACCGGTGGCTGAGATCGGGACGGCCCGCTGGGGGCAGCACGCACCGGTTCGCTGGGCTGATACGGATCCGCCGAGAACGGACGGGGAAGGGACTCTCCCTTAGGAGTCCCGTGGAACATCAACATGCCGCTATAGGTCAGCGCAAACATCTTGGCCAGGGCCCCATCTTTGTCGCTGACCAGACCCAGCACGCGCCTGGCCGTCGGTTCCCCTTCCATCAGATGCCCGACTACGTCCTCACCATACGCAACCGATCGGAACCGCAACATATGGCGGTAGAAATCGGCGGTTTTCTCCAATACTTCGTCCCATCGGTCCCGGAACAGGCGCAAAAAGACGTTTCGGTCCGGGTCACCCATGACCGCCCTGAACAGCGTCTCGTATACCTCTAACTCGGATCGGGCCGCCAGCGCTTCCTCGTCGGTGGTCTCTCCGGGAATCTGACGGATGGGAACGTCGTCAACGCAATAGGCATGCAGAAAGACCTGAGCACTCAATTCGCGCTTGGTCTTTAATACCTCTTTTGACGTCAATCGGCCCTGGTCTACCAGCAACGTTTCAAGCTTCACGTGCTGCTCCAGGCTCTCCTCCAGAAGCCGTTTAAGAGTGGATGGATCCAGCAACGAGCGCCGGATAAGCAGCCCGGCAAACGAGAGGGTCACATCCTCGCTTGAGGCGTGGAACGGTGCCCCGTCCTCGAACCGGATCGCACTGTTCCCGTCGGCACGCTCCAACAGAACCGTGCCCGTAAACCCCTGCGTCCTAAGCCGAAGGCAAAGTTTGAAAAACTCGTACTTTCTGAGCCGTTCTGACATGTGCCCACCGAACGAACGAAAACCCCACAAACCCACCAAAAACAGAAACAGACCCCAGAATAAGGCGCGCTAGGATCCGATGTCAAGGAGCGGCTACGCCTGCCGACGTTTCTTCTCGAACGACACCTTTACGCCGCCGCCGCATCACGCTACTCTGTGCCCTGGAACAAGGAGCCTCATGTCTCGTTTCCAAACCCAGTTCAAATCGAGCTCATCTCCAGTCGCTGTCTGCCTTTCCATGCTGTTTCTGGCCGTGACCCTGGTCCCTGTATCTGGCCCCGCTTATGCTCTCGAATGGGACCCGGCAGCCCCAGAAAAGCGCCTGCAATTCAAGCTTGCTCCAGGCGTACAGTTCCTAGACGCCGCAAAATCCCAGCGTATCGTCGACCCCGACCCCCGCTTTTTGGTCGCCCTTGGCGTCCAAACCTCGCTCTACCCGTTCTTGTTTGAATTGGCCTTTCTGACCACGATCGCCGTCGATGTTTCGGCGACGTACTACGCCCCTGTCCTGCAAACCTCGGCAGGGGTACTTTGTCTCGGCGCAGGAATCTTGGTCCGGGAAGTCGCCCTGAACCGCTTGGACAACGGCCAGAAAAACATGGACATGGCCTCGACCTTCGGGGCCGTAGCCACCGTCGAGTGGCTTTTCCCGCTTGGGTGGTCCGGTCTCTATGCCGAAGTTCGGCAGACCCTGTTGACCCCCGCCGCCACACAAGTGGTATTCGGCGTTCAGGCTAGCCCCTACCTGATCTACCTGCTTCGAGAGTAACCCTGTCCTTCCTGGCCTCGTTCGTCCCACCCTTCTCGGATACTCCCCAATTTGACAGAGCTTCCCGTACATCTTAACCTTGCCCGGTTACAGATACTCCGGTTCGCCCCCATGGCGGCCCGGATCACGCACCATCGATGGCCGATGAGGGGTTCTAATGGCGAATCAAACACGTTACGCTGCGAAGTACCGATTTTTGACCTGGGCATCGCTCTGTCTCCTGGTCACCGTGGCCTTTGGCCCCGCAGCCTCGGCCCACGTGGTGATCCTGGATGGCGACGATTCGGACTGGTTCGGCCTTGTCGCACCCAATGGGGCCGGAAGCGGTAAGAACGTGGGCCGTCTGGCTTCCAATGCCCTCAATCAAGGCGAATTCGTCTGGAATGATCTGGCGGCCGATACCCGCACCGACTTCTCCTCGCCAGAGAACTTCTCCGACCTGACCGTGTTTGGGGTCACGGCCGATGCAACCTACCTTTACTTCAAGGCCAAGATGTCTGATCTGGTGGCCGGTCCCCTGGTTGGGGACGGGGCCCTCATGATCCAGGTGGCCTTGGATCTGGACCGCATTGAAGGCAGCGGACAGGAGAATTTCGCCGGATACGGGGATACCTTTGTGGACCAGCAGGCCCGCTGGGAATATCTGGTGCAAACCCGCTTCGGCTCCGCCACCAGCGGTGGGGGCGACACGGCCCAGAACCGAGTCTTTGTTTGGGACTCGGCGTTCAGCGACAAGTCCTCGGCAAACGATTCCGCCGTCATTTCCCGCGCAACCAACGTCGTAGAGATCCGGGTAGCCTGGACCTCTTTGGGCTTGGCTTCCGGGCCCAAGAACCCCATTCGCTTCACAGTCGCGCTCTTTCGAGCCAATGGAGTGGACAGCACCTGGGACATTGGTGGCTCCGAGTTCTCCAACGCTTTGGACTGCATTTCCAACTACGGGGATCCCGGCACCCCCATCAAAGGAACTTGGGACGAGGTCTCGGACCGTACGGTCAATTACTTCTTCGACCTCTGGTTCCACCTCATGCCCGGCTTCGAGCCCTCCTCTCCTCTGCTCATCACCGAAGTCTATGTGAACGGCATTACCGAACCCGGGGAAGAGTTCATCGAGATTTTCAACCGCTCCGATCGTGCCCTGGAAATCGGTGGCTGGGCCCTCTCCGACGAAGAGGTCATGGATTCCACAGGCGAAATTGCCTTCAAGTTCCCCACCTACTCCTTGGCAGCAGGCCAAACCGCCGTCGCAGGGAACAGCTCGGCGGCCCAGTTGTCGCGAAACGGCTCCAAAACCACCTTCGAGTGGGTCGATTCCGACACGTCCGTCCCCAATCTGGTTGCCTGGCCGGGCTGGGGGGCCGTCTCCTGGGGCCTTGGAAATACCTCGGACGAGGTCCTTCTGTTTGATTCCCTGGCCACGGTCCTTGACGTGGTGGTCTACGGTTCCGGAACCTTCCCCGGCATCACCAACACTCCTGTGGCGCCCGAGGGGCAGTCCATTCGCCGCGTGGCGGCCAGACAGGATACCGACAACTGCGCGACGGACTTCTCCATTGGTGCCTTGACCCTCTTTGCCGTCAATGACAAGTGCGGCGACGGAGATTGGACTACCGCCACAGAGTTCTGCGACGAAGGCTCTGCCAACGGAACCTATGGTCATTGTCGTGCCGACTGCCTGGGCATGGGACCTTACTGCGGCGATGGAATCGTCCAGGAGGCCTACGGCGAAACCTGTGACGATGCAAATTCCATCAATACGGATGCATGCCCCACCAACTGCCGAGTGGCCGCTTGCGGCGACGGCTTCCTTCGTGCCGGATTCGAGATTTGCGACGATGGCAACACCGTCGACACCGACAATTGTCCCTCAACCTGCTTCCCGGCTTATTGTGGGGATGGTTTTGTCCAGTCCGGCGTGGACGAGTGCGACGACGGAAACCTCTCCAACAACGACAGTTGCCTCAACTCCTGCTTGGATGCGTTTTGCGGCGACGAGTTTGTCTGGACCGGCACCGAAGAGTGCGAAGACGGAAACTCGGTCAACCAGGATGCTTGCACCAATCAGTGCAAATCCGCCTCGTGCGGCGACGGATTCGTCTGGACCGCCAACGAGGCCTGTGACGATGGGAATCTGGTTCCCACCGACGACTGCACGGATACCTGCATGCTTGCGACGTGCGGCGACTCGATCCTCTGGGCCGGCCACGAAGAGTGCGATGACGGGAACCTGGATTCCTCCGACGAGTGTACCGTGCTGTGTCGAACCGCAGAGTGTGGTGACGGGTTCGTTTGGGCTTCCCACGAAGAATGCGACGATGCCAACTTGTCCAACACCGACGGCTGCCTCAACGCCTGCCTCGCACCTCGGTGCGGCGATGGCTTCGTTTGGGGTGGTGTGGAAACTTGTGACGACGGAAACGAGTCCAACGCCGATGCCTGCCTGGTCAACTGCGCCCCTGCTACCTGCGGAGATGGTTACGTTTGGGCCGACCAGGAAGACTGCGATGACATGAACGCCAGCAACTTCGACGCCTGTCTTAATGACTGCCACCTCCCCAAGTGCGGCGAACCCGTGAACATCTCTTGCCAGGACGCCAACGTCTGTAATGGCGTGGAATTGTGCGACCCGCTCGTAGGCTGCTCGCCCGGAACGGATGTGGTCTGCTCCGATGCGAACCCCTGCACCGACGACGCCTGCGATCCCGAAGTGGGATGTGTCTTCACCAACAACACCGCTATTTGCAACGATCTGGATGCCTGCACCCTGGATGACCTGTGTGCGGACGGCCAGTGCGGCGGGCTTGCCGTCGACTGCGACGACCAGAACCCCTGCACCGACGACTCCTGTGACAGCT
Organism: uncultured Myxococcales bacterium; assembly: GCA_964442235.1. Taxonomy (GTDB): domain Bacteria; phylum Myxococcota_A; class UBA9042; order CAIXZC01; family CAIXZC01; genus CAYTWV01. Next base: position 6,748 of record CAYTWV010000189.1, read on the forward strand.
TGCTGGGATGCATCAATGCCGCGCGCATAGGCTCCTGCGACGATGCCGATCTTTGCACCGTCAATGACGCCTGCGTGGCTGGCCTGTGCAAAGGTGAGCCGGCAAACTGCGACGATGGAAACGTCTGCACCGGGGAAGTTTGCCTTCCAGGGTTGGGCTACCTCAATCCACCCAAACCGGGTGCCTGTTCTGACAACTCCGTGTGCACCACAGACGACACGTGCCAAGGTGGTGCCTGCGTCGGAACCCCTGTCGTGTGCAACGACAACAAGCTCTGCACCACCGATAGTTGCGACCCCGTGGATGGCTGCCGCCACGTGTTCAACTCCGAACCCTGTGATGACGGCAATGCCTGTACCCAAACAGACACCTGCCAGGATGGCGCCTGCCACGGCATCGCAGTCACCTGCAACGACGAAAATCCCTGCACCGATGATAGTTGCGATCCGGCCCTTGGATGCCGATATGTGCCCAACACGGCCCCTTGCAGCGATTCCTCGGTCTGCACCCAGAACGACGTGTGTGTGGAAGGAGCCTGCGTTGGAACCGCCATCTCCTGCGATGATGGGAATCCCTGTACCGACGATACCTGCAACGCCGTTTCGGGGTGCCAGAAAGCCAATAATTCGGCCCCATGCAACGACTCAAATCTCTGCACCCAGAACGATGTCTGCTATGGGGGGCAGTGTGGTGGTTCGCCCATCTCGTGCCACGATGGCGACGTCTGCACCGACGATACATGTAACCCCGCCACGGGTTGCGTTTTTCCCCACAACACAGCGCCCTGTTCCGACGGCAACGCCTGTACGGACCAGGACACGTGCGACCAGGGCGTCTGCAAAGGTTCTGCCATCTCGTGCGATGACGGCAATCTCTGCACGACCGATAGCTGCCATCCCCTGACGGGTTGCCTCTTCACCGCCAACACCCTGCCTTGTAATGATGGAAATGCATGCACCGCACAGGATGTCTGCGGGGCGGGCGCGTGCGCCGGACAGTCCATTTCCTGCGAGGACAACAATCCTTGCACCGATAACCAATGTGACCCGGGCTCCGGGTGCACCTACCCCAATAATACCGCTGCCTGTGATGACGGAAACGCCTGCACCCAGAACGACCTCTGCGGCGGGGGCTCCTGCGCAGGTGTCGTCAAAACCTGTGAGGACAACAACCCTTGCACCGACGACTCGTGCAATCCCGCAACCGGATGTGTCTTCACGCCCAACACCGCAAGTTGCAGCGATGGCACGGTGTGTACGCAGGACGACATCTGCACCAATGGAACGTGCGT
>CAYTWV010000190.1:0-5375 GCA_964442235.1 uncultured Myxococcales bacterium
GTTCACGGTGGCCCCCTTCGGAAGCCTGTTCCTGCAGCGTGGCCGAGACGATACCGTGGGCAGCGTCTCGTACAGTGTGGAGGTGGTCGAGCCCGTCTTGAACTCCGAGACACGAGCGGCCGTGGCCGTGGAGTGGCCCGACTGGTTTGCTGGCATGTACCTGCAGTTGCCCGAGAATCTGGACCCCAGGATCACTACGCTGGCCCAGCAATTTGTTGGGGAAGCCTCCTCGGTGTACGAAAAGGCAGCTCGAATTGAGGCAGCGCTGCGCAGTACCTATGCCTACTCTCTGGAAGGGGATGGCCCCACAGGGGACCCCGTCTCACACTTTCTGTTCGAGCGAAAAGAGGGGCATTGTGAGTATTTTGCCTCTTCTATGGTCCTTTTGCTGCGCACCGTCAACGTACCCGCAAGACTGGTTAACGGCTTTTTGGGCGCATCCCGGAACGAATTCGGCGACTATTACGTGGTGACCGAAAGCCGCGCCCACAGTTGGGTTGAGGTGTTCATCCCCGGCGCTGGCTGGATGGTGTTCGACCCCACGCCTGCCAGTGATGCGCCGATTTCCACCAGTGGCTTGTGGTCCGAGATTTCAGACTGGTTCGATTCCATGCGCCTCACCTGGTTCAAGTGGGTCGTGGAATACGATCTGGATCGACAGGTAGGCCTTTATGTGGGCATCTGGAACGCCATCGCGTCGAAAACAAACCAGATCGAAATGGACCCGGACGCCTCCCTGTCCGAAATGCGTGACCAGTGGAAAAAGGTGCGCTCCAGCGTCGTGAACTGGGAGACACTGGGGTGGGGCCTTGGAATCCTGGCCGCAGGGGTGCTGATTCCGATTATGGTGCGCCGCGTCAGAAATCGGCGTCATGCGGACACAGGAAAAAAACTGGCCCAACGTCTCCAACAGGTCATGGCACGCAAGGGCATGGTGACCAAACAATCGGAATCGCTGCCAGCCATGGCCCAGCGCGCCCGCAGCCTGGGCTTCCAGGGCAGTGATGAACTGGACCAGGTGGTGGTCTGGGTCGAGCAGTATCGATGGAGCCAGGAGCCGGATCGCAAAGCTCGTGAGATTCGCAGCGCCATTCGTCGACTTCGCCGATTCGCTCCCTTGCGCACGCCCACTTCGTAATTGCCTGGATTCTCAGTAGATCCCTGTTGGAACGCAGCCCAGTTCGTGCTAGTCTGTGCCCGACGCTCCTGAATGCCCAGTTTGTGAAGTGAGATCCCATGGTGGATGTAGGTAGGCTTGTAGGACAGACCATCAACTCACGGTATGAAGTGCGCGAACTTCTGGGCCGGGGAGGCTCTGGTCATGTTTATAAGGCCTACGATTTATCTGAAGACAGAATCGTTGCACTGAAAATTTTCAAGTACGTAAGCGCCGACGACTCGGAAAGCACCATACGATTCGAAAAAGAAGTAGCCGTCTACGACAAACTTCAGAATGAGCACTGTGCCCGACTCTATGACCATGGAGTCAGCGAAGAGGGGTATCTGGTTCTGGCGATGGAGTTCCTGGATGGCAGGCCCCTGGGGCGAGTTCTGGCCGAGGAGGCCCCCTTGGAAGCCGGCCGAGCCGTGGCCGTGACCTGCCAGATTCTGGAAGCTCTGGTCGGTGCCCATGGCCAGGGCATCGTGCATCGTGACCTTAAGCCCGACAATGTATTCATCACCACAGCGCCGGATGGCAGCGAGTTCGTCAAGGTGCTGGATTTTGGTATCGCGAAGTTCCTGGAAGCCGAGGCGGTCAACGAAACCCTCTCCAGGGACGGTTTCATTTTCGGAACACCTCAGTACATCTGTCCCGAGCAGGCCCTGGGTTGGCAAGTCGGTCCGGCTTCGGACATTTACAGCCTCGGGGTCGTGCTTTTTGAGATGCTGACGGGGACGACCCCCTTCCAGTCTGATACGGCCATGGGCCTGGGGATGAAACACATCTATGAGCCGGCCCCCATGGAACGGCTCAGTTCCGCAGACCCGGTGCTTCGAGCACTTCGGGCCGTATTGGCCACGATGTTAGAGAAGCGGCCCGAGCGACGGCCAGCCGATGCCTCCGAGGCTCTGGGGTTACTGCGTGGCCTTGGGGCCATTCCATGGGCCCGGTTTGACGTCGTCGGGGGGGGGAACAACAACGGGTCCAAGGTGACCCCCAATGTACCCACCGTACGCGCCCGACCCATCGGAAGCGAAATGGACCCCGCCCCATCCCAGACCGAAGGGGCGGAGCATCCCGAACCGGACGACAGCGGCCTGGAGACCCTGGAAGATGTGGTTCGCTCGGCCTCGGGTCGTCCCATTCCCAAACTCTCTACGGGGACCGACAAGACTCAGGTGCATCCCGGGTCCATCCCCGTTCGCCCTCCGGCGCCGCCGCCCCCACCACTGCCGCCGCCCCCGCCGGCCCGGGGCCCCAGGGATTTCCATGATACCGCTGCCGATACCTTGCTCGAAAGTGCTTCGTACCGCTCTTCGGACAGGCAACGGGGCTTTGGGTTTTCGGATTATGCGGACGAGGAGGAAGTGGCTCCTGCAGGAGACCCGGGCATTCCCGCCGCCCTCTGGATCATCCTGGTTTTAGGGCTGCTGTTGGTCGCATTTGTGCTTTACGCAATGCTGAAAGGTCCCTCGGACGGGGCTCAAGCTGCCCCGGCATTGATGCTGTTAGGTCTACTGCCCAGAAAGCGTTCCCACAGGTGCCGTCTGCTCAGAAAGGAGTAATCATGGCGAAGTTCAGTGTGTACGTGCCGGCCCGCAAGGGCTCCGACATGCCCGACTTGACGTTGCGGGTGGATGCCTCGAACTGGCTGGTCGCACTGCGTGCCGCGCTGGGGCAAATCGGAGAGCAGGGGGACGCACTCAGCAATATCGTTTGCGAGACAGCCCAGGATGGGGCCATTCGAGTGGCCGATCCGGTCTCGAGACGCGTGTTTGTGATCAAGAAACTTGTGGAAGTGGATGGGGCAGAGGTTTCGCCCGAAGTCTCTCCGCAAAACGAGCGCGCCAGGCAGCAGGCGGAAGCCGCAGCCAAAGAGAAGATGGCCAGAGCCGCCGAACTTGCCGAAGCCGAGCGGCGTGCCCGGGAGCATGCTCTTAACGAGGAGCAGCGCATCCAGGAAGAGGCCATGGCCCGCGCTCAGCGTGAAGCCGCCATCCGTGAAGCCGAAAGAGTGGCCCAGTCCCAGGCCGAGTTGATGGCCAAAGAGGCCCAGACTCGAGCGCAGGAGCAGGCCCGCATCGCACAAATGCAAGCCCGGGCCGAAGCCGAGCGCCTGGCTCAGGAATCCGAGGCCAAGGCTGCCTCCGAACGAGCCCGGTTGGATGCGGCCAGACGGGAACTGGAACACCTGGAGTCCGAAAAGCGCAGACTGCAGGCCGAACTGCAACAGGCAACGCAAAATTGGGACAAAGCAACCTCCCATGCGGCCCACGAGGCACTTGGTTCGGTCCGCAATGTCGAAGTGGTGCGGGGAGCCCGACCCGATTCGGACAAATTGTATGACGATCTGGACGACTGGTACGACAACGCCGAGGTTCACGAGTCCACTGCCGATGATGTGCTGGCAGATGTCTTCATGGCCTCGTACGGGCTGCACGAAAAGACCCCCGTTGAGGCCGCAGGCGTGGTCCTGGAACTTCTGGCCAGGCAACTTCCCTGCGAGGCCTCTTCCGTGTTCCTGACGGACAACGATTCTCCCCTCAAGGATCTGGTCCTGGTCCAGGCCAAAGGGCCCGTGTCCAGTACGGTGGTCGGCGTGCGCTTGCCCCTTGGCAAGGGCATTGTAGGCTTCTCCACCCTGAATCTGGTCTCCATGACCGTGAATGACGTCCAGAGCAACCAGAATTTCTATGGCAAGGTGGACGAAGAACATGGTTTCCGGACACGCTCGATTCTGTGTGTGCCCGTGGCCCACGAAGGCCGTGCATTCGGAGCCATCGAGGCCCTGAACAAGCCTGACGGAAAGTGGACGACACAAGACTTGGGGTTGCTTGAATCCCTGGCGGGCATTCTGGCCCGAGCCATTCACCTGCGCGGTATGATCCAGCATGTCTAGCTCCGGTGCACGGGATCCCGAAGTCGAGGCCCTGGAGAAACTGGTCGAGTACCACTTCAAACTCTATTGGGACCTGAATCGGCCCGAACTTCGCGACGAAGAATACGACTTGCTGGTGCGCAAGCTGGAGCGCCTGTGCCCCGAATCTCCGGTTCTGTCACGCTTGGGAGATCCCGGCGGGCCCGCCTCCTCCCTGGGGCAGAAAGTGCTTCACTCCACACCCATGCTCTCTTTGGATAAGTGTTACTCGGACCAAGAGTACCTGGACTGGGTCCGTCGCACATGGGGTAACAACCTGGCCGGGGAAGTGGCCGTCACACCCAAAATTGACGGTGTGGCCGCAATGCTTCGGTACGGCGAAGGTGGCGAGCTGGAGTTGGCTGCGACCCGGGGCGATGGAACGGTGGGCGAGGACTTCACCCGGAATGCCCGGATGGTCCGGGGAATTCCTCTGAAAGTAGCCCAGGGTCCCCTGGAAGTGCGCGGCGAAGTCCATATGAAGCGCTCCGTGTTTGTTCAGAAGTATGCCACCCAGTTTGCCAACCCCCGGAACCTGACGGCGGGAAGTCTTAAACAGAAGGACGGAAACCTGAAACAACTTCTGGACCTGGATTTCCTGGCCTATGAACTGCTGATTCCGGGGACTCGATTAAGCGAGGCGGAAAAGGGCCAGCGTCTGGGGGAACTGGGGTTTGTGGTTCCCCCAACGTGGCTTGGCCCGGCTTTGGACGTGCCCAAACGTTATGCAACGGCGCTTCAAGAGCGTGACGCCTGGGATTTTGAAGCCGACGGTATCGTGGTGAAGGTGGTGGATGCCCAACTGCAAGCGGACCTGGGTTTGACCGCACACCATCCCAAAGGGGCCATTGCGTATAAGTTCCAGGGGGATGCTGGCTTCACGACCCTTCTGGATGTGGAGTGGAGCGTTTCTCGAACCGGCGCCATCACGCCCGTGGCCATCGTCGCTCCGGTCTATCTCTCCGGGGCCAAAATCTCCCGGTGTTCGCTGCACAACATCTCGATTTTCAGGCAGCACGGGTTACGAATTGGCGATCAGGTTCAGGTGGTGAGGCGCGGGGGAGTCCTTCCCAACCCCGAGGCCTCGTTGGGTGGCGGAACCCGGGAAGTCACCCTGCCGCTGAGTTGCCCCTCGTGCGGAAAACCTACGTTCTTGGCCGCACCTCAGGTCTTTGTGGGCGGTTTTCGAGTCTCCAGGCTGGACAGCGACGTTCCCGAAGCGGTCTGGAGAAGTCGGGAACGCATGGCCGCCCGCTGGCCACAAGCGGGAGTAGCGCTTCCGGAACGAGAGCCGTG
>CAYTWV010000190.1:5385-7998 GCA_964442235.1 uncultured Myxococcales bacterium
GTGGAACCCTCTTCTGGAGTGCACGAATTGGATCGCCCGCAGGTCGACGGTGCGTGCGGAAGCCGTTGAACCTTCGAGCGATGGCGAAGTAGGCAGGGATGGCCAGGGGGACGCCGTGGCCGAAGCCATTGGTGGTGGTGGAGACGGGAAGTACAACCGGTTGCTGGGTTGGCCCGTTTTGACCAGGGCTCAGTGGGCCGCCTTGCGGGACCTTGTGGAGCTTTGGCAAGCGGCCCCCCGAAGATCCTGCGCCAGGCCCGGGCTTTTGATGGTTGCAGCCGGAGACCCCTCTGAAGAGGGCTTTGCGCAACTGCTGGTCAGGTTGGATGGTTTGGCCGACGAATTGGGCCTGGAGATTCGAGTCTTCCCCACATCAGGGCGTTTTCCTGGACTTCCGGCGTCGGCAGCCCCGGTGGTCAAGCCGCTTCCCCTGTTTGCGGGGCTGGGTGCCTCGGCCGTTAAGTCGCCGGCGCTGCCTTCCTGGATTGCGCTTCCCCAAACACGGCGGGCCGACTTGATCGCAGCGGGCAAGAGCCTGCTTGGGACCCCAATTCCAGGCGGCCGCCTGTTTGCCTTCGGGGCCGATGTGACGGGCCTGGTGAAGGCCCAGAATCCCCGCCTCTTTTCGGAAGAAATCTGGAATCAGTTGGCTCTTGTTGGTGCCGAACTTGGAGCCCAGGTCGGGGACCGGCCCACGGCTGATGATAAATGGATGGATTTGGCCAACAGGCAATCCCGCCGTATAGACAAACTGGCCGGGGATTTGGGGTGGACGCTGGACAAGGGGTATGAGCGGACTCTTGTCTGGAAGAGGGGGGCGTGGGAAGAATTGGCCCGGCGCGATGCGTTCTATGCCTTGGTGCGAACGCTTCCGTCTCTGAACATCCCGGACGCCCGGTTCGCCGTTCTGGTAGCCACCGACCCGAACCTGCCCGAAACCCAGGCCATTCTGGAACGGGTTAGGGGGCAGGCCGCCAGTCATCAAGCCGAGGTGTGGGAACTGCCGGTCCCGGGCAGCCGATGTGAGTCCTTGGCATCGGGAAGCGGCGATTCCCCAGGGAACGGCGCATCAAAAGACCAGGAATCCATTCTGGGTCTGGCTTTGGATCTGGGCGAGGACGTTCTGATTTGCAGCCAGGTCGGGCAATGTCGGGCGGCCCAAGTCGGGACCCTGGTCTATTTTGCCAAGGTGCTGGGCATTGAGGGGTTTGGCCCCGAGGTGGTTTCGGCTCTGGTGGAAGCCGATTTGCTGCACCGCCGTGAGGACTTCTTCAAATTGGATGCAGCGCGCATTGCGGCGTTGGAGCGAATGGGTGAACTCTCGGCCCGCAGGCTTCTGGAGCAGGTGGATCGGGTCCGGGAAATCCCCTTGGCGCTGTTCTTGGAAAGCCTGGGCATCCCGGATTTGGCCAAAGACATGTCGACCAAGTTGGAGTGGTTATGCGGCACCCTGGAGGCGGTCCTGGCGCTGGATGAAGAGCAGTTGCTGATGGACAGCCGTGTCTCGGGTGTGGATTTTACCACCGCAGTGACCGTGATCGGTGGGTTGCGCCGTGAGCGACAGGCCATTGACGCATTGGCGCAGCACGTTCGAGTGCTTCAGGGGGCCAGGCCGCCAGTTGGGGCCGAGTCAGCGGGGCCTCTGGCGGGGAAAAGTTTTGTCTTTACGGGGCGCCTGCGGGTCACCCGTTCCGAGGCTCAGGTCAGCGTGCGCGCCGCAGGGGGAGCGACCCCGGACTCGGTGACCAAAGACCTGGACTATCTGGTAGAAGGAACCGAGGACGACGGCCGGCTCTCGTCGAAATCCGTAAAGGCCCGGACCCTGATTCAGCAGGGGAAAGCCAAGACGCTGAAGATCCTGACAGAAACCGAGTTCTGGTCATTGTTGGAAGGACAATAACCGGACTGCAGTCGAGATTGCCCCGGAAGAGCAAATCTTCTATAATCCGGCCCGTTCTTCCACGGCCACTCCAAGGTCAAGGAGCTTCGATTGGAGACAAACGGGCAGCAGGAGCAAGGGGCGCAAGCCCAGAACCAGGGGGAAGTCCGCAAAGCAGGGGCTGGGGTCCTGTGGCTGACGGCCGCCAAATTCTATTTTATGATCACGGGCATGGCGTTGGTTTTGATTCTTCCGTCGCTGTTCAAGCGATTTGCGCCCGAGGGTGAGGACCACGTCCGCCTCTATGGCGAATACCGTGTGGTGATGGGGCTGATCAACTGGTTCAACATGGTGTTGATCGGGGGTGCCCTTCAGGCCGTATCCAAGTTCATCGCCGAGGACCCCAATCGGGCCCGCTCGGTGCGCTTTCAGGGGCTGAAACTGCAGACCTGGATCGGGGGTGGCTGTACGCTACTTCTTCTGGGTGGCGCCGGATATGTGGCGAATCATCTTTATGGCGAACCCGAACTGGCCGCACCGCTGATGCTGGCGGCCCCCATCGTTCTGCTATACGCCTATTACGCCGTGATCATCGGGACCATGAATGGCCTGCAGCGCTTCCGAAATCAGGCCACGATGGACATGATCTTTGCCGCCTTGAAGGTGGGACTGACGCTTTTGCTGGTGGCTTTGGGCCTGGGCATCCAGGGGGCGATCCTGGGGTTCTTGATCAC
>CAYTWV010000191.1:0-3329 GCA_964442235.1 uncultured Myxococcales bacterium
AACTTTAACCAGTTGGACTCGGATGATGACGGGGTCGGTAACGCATGCGACCCGTTCCCCACGCTGCCTTCGGACGGGGATGTTGTGGATGTTGACGCCCTGTGCAATCCCGGCAAAGCCGGTTCGGTCACTTGCCCACCCTGTTCTTCGGAGTGTTTGACCACAGGCACCAGTTGTGCGTCGGAACCCACAGGTTCGGCGGGCTCGTGGGCGGCCTTGTTGGCGTTGCTTGGAATTCTGGCGGCCGCCGTAGTCTGGGGCAAAAAGAGTCGATAAGGTTCCATTCGACCCAAATTCCGCATCACATCTTGCGTTGGATAGGTGACTTCGACCAGGGGACGTCAGCCATGCGACGTCATCTGGGACTGGGACATCTTATGAGCCGGGAACTCTTATGAGCCGGGAACTCTTGTGGGGCGAGACCTCCTCTGGGATGAGGAGTCAGGGACGTTTCCGCTATTGGGGCTTCTTGGCCCCGTTCTTCCACCAATCAGACCAGGCACCGGGCTTCGTTCCCAGATCCAGACCGGCGACGGCCATGATGGCTTCATGGGCCGCAAAATGCACATCGGGCTCTCGGTCTCCCAACGCCTGAATCAGGCACGGGATGGTGTTCCAATCGGCCACACTCTTCAGCGAATGAACGGCCTGGGTCCGAACCCCCGCGTTGGAATCCGCTGTGGCCAGCTTGCACAAAACCTCGGTGACGCTCTTGCCTTTGTAATTTCCCAACGCAATGGCGGCCATTTGACGCACCACATAAATCCCATCCGCGCTGGCCTTCAGAAGCAGAGGTAGCGCTTCGTCCAGTTTCATGCGGCCCAGAGCAAAACAGACCCGCTCTTTTTCGTAGCCCCGATTCCCACCCAGAATCTGTTCCGCCATGGGCAATACGGCTTTGTCCCGCATCAAACAGGCCGCTTCAAAGACCTCCATGCGGGTTTCACTTTCGGACTTCCCTACATAATCCAGCGCTACGGCCACCGTCTGAGGGCAGGCCAAATCCGCCATAGCTTCCACCACCAAAGCCGCCTGGCGGTCCGTGGTACCCAGACTTGCCGCCAGCAACGGGCAAGCCTCTTTTGCACTCTTCTTCAGACTGTCGGTCAGCCCCGCCACACACTTCCCATCGTTGATGGCGGCACACTCGGCCAATTCGCTGACCCACTTTTGGACCGGCGAAGGCTTCTTCTTGGTTTCGGCAGCCAACGCCCCCGATGCCCCCAACAGCAAAACCAGCACCGGGGCAACCACCCAGAACCGGAAGCCCACGCCAGCCACGGCAGGAAACGCCGCTGCTATTTCGGGGCCCCCAGTGAATCCCAACCGTGTCCAAGATGAACGGCTCTGCATCACTCGTCTCCTTTGGCAAGTTCCAGGTTCATGTCAATCACCTTCCAAAGCGCTTCGATGCCCTCTTTGCTCTTGGAACTGACAAACATGGGTTCTCGGCAAAGCCCCCCCAACTCTTGGGTGCGAAGGGCTCGAACGGGAATCCGCTCTGTGGCCCTAAGCCGATCCCATCGCGTAAACACAACCAGGGCCGTGACTTTACGTATCTGCAGGAAACGCAGGAAGTCCAACTCTTCGGGCCCCACGGGGCGCTTGGGGTCCAGCAACAGCAGGCACAGCCTGGGGCATGAGTGCCGCGCAAAATAGGCGTCCACCAAAACCTTGAAGCCCGCTCGAATGTCGTGGCTGGCCTGGGCATACCCGTAACCCGGAAGGTCCACGAAGTAAATTTCGCCATTGATATGATAAAAATAAAGATTCCTTGTTTTGCCGGGGGTCGAACTGGTCTGGGCCAATCGTTTTCGGTTCAACAGTGCGTTGATCAGGCTGGACTTCCCCACGTTGGAACGCCCGGAAAACGCAACTTCCGGCACGCCGTCTTTTGGCAATTGGCTTGGCAGCGCTGCCACACGCCCCAGTTCTGCACTCTTCACAATCATGATCCCACCTCACAGGGAGGCCATGGTGACACACTTCGGGTATTTGAGCAAACCGGGCTAGAAGGTGTCGGCCCCGAAAACCACGCGCAATTCGGCATAGAAGCCGTGCGAGGGGGCATTGGGCCCCACCAGATTCAGGCCCACATAAGAGAGGACCAGCCAGTAGACTTCGTGCAGATTCAGTTCGATTCCCGCATCCATCTCGTCACTGGTCAACTGGCTGGAAAAATCAAACGTCTGCGCCACGTATCGGGCTGACGGACGCAGCCATTCGGTCGCATCCCAATCCAGGCGAGCCTGAAACAAATGGCCCTCGTAGAGCGAGTAGCGCTTCAAGTAGCCCCACGAAAGGTTTTCGTAGACCGGCATAAAACGCTGTTCCTGGCTGTAGCCAAAGGCACTGCCCGCCGCCAGACGCAACACGGGCGCAGAGTCCAGAACCTGGGGCAAAGTCACCCGAACTTCCCCAACCAGGCTTCCCATTACCTTCTCATCGGCGGTTATCACCACCGCAGGCTCCAAATCCAGCGTCACGTAACGGGGAATCAGCGGCCCCCCAAACCACGCAACCAGGGCGTGCGAACGCTGCGCTTCCAACGCGGGGCGAGACCAGAGATACATCGACTGGAAACGCCATGGGCGGAAACCCTTCCAGGTGAAGGTGGCGCCGGCAACCAGATTGTCCAGGTCGTGTGACAACACTCGCCAACCGGTAGTCGCCGAGGTGTACCGCACCCACAAACAGTTGGTGGAGTTTCGCGTCATCTGCTCCATGGTCACGCCTCCAAAGGCGCCCACCGAGAACAAATCCGCCTTAAAATCTGCCCGCAGCGCCACAAAACGCTGATCCAGCATCGACGACATACCGAAGTTCATGATCTGAAGGCCCGCCGAGACCTCCCATGGAGCATGGTCGAACCCCACATAAAGCTGCCAAAGTCGACCGTCCAGCCCCCGCACCGCACTGTTCGACCAGCCGGGGCGCTTGTAACGGGCCTCGCCTTCCCAGGTCAGCGACCAATCCTCAAAGGGCGTCCACAGCAGCGACGTGCGCAATCCCGCCATAAATGCGTTATCCCACGAACCGGCACTCTTGGCGCTGATGGGCAAGTCATCGCCCACATCCATCCCCACATAAAACGCCCGAACCTCGGCCCCGATGGAGAGAGAATCGGTCACCTCCCACAAATGAGCGGGTAACTTCGACGGGCAATCTCTGGCCTGAACGGGAGTCGACAACAATAATGCGGCAACCAGCGTCAACGTGGCACATGCCGGGGCCTGGCCGTCAGATCGGAGCAACTGCATGGATTTCCCCCGGAATTTCAGTTGTTTTGGGCGCCTTCTTTGACCCATTACAAGAAGAGAAGATAGTTT
>CAYTWV010000191.1:3339-7975 GCA_964442235.1 uncultured Myxococcales bacterium
GGCCCACTCCCAGGCCGTGACATCCGGGTTGGAGAGGTCCACGTACTTCATGACACGCGTGTAGTCCGAGGCGTCACCGACGATCTTCACGCCGTTCTGCCCACCCCCATGACAGGACTTGCAACCCGATTTGTGCAGCGGGCTGATGTCCTTGCTGAACGAAAGCGGAACAGGAGTCAAATCGGGCTGGATGTCGGGGATGTCCGGCGGCAAATCCGGCGGCAAGTCCGGGGCCACATCGGCGATATCAGGCAGGGTGTCTTGAATCACATCCAGGGGCACCACATCTGAATTCAGGTCCGCAGGTGGGTTCGAGTCAGGAGTAACCTCGTTGCCCGCAAGGTCCTGCTCTGACGCGTCAGAGCCTGCGTCATAACCTGCGTCAAAACCGCCAAACAGATCCTCTGGCACCCCGCAAACGAAGCGGGCTCCTTCGTTGACCCAACCGGCGAAACTTCGATATTCCGCCGAGTTTTTGGTCCAGATAATGGGGTGTCCGTTGAAGCCCTCGGCATACCACAAAAAGATGCTTCCATCGGAAGCCCCAGGGAAGACATAACGCTGGACCTCGGGGAAATCCCGATCATCCCCACGCAGCCGAACGCCCCACTCGCCTTCTTCGTGGCACGCAGCACAATCTCGCTTGATCAGCGGCTGGATGTGGTCGCCGTAACAGACACCCGACTCGGGCAGTTCAAGCGATTCCTGGCACGCGCCCAGGCCCGCAACGGCACACAACACCGCCATTCGCATGAAGGTACTTGTTCTCATGAACGACTCCGGAAAAGAAGCCCAGGAAGCCTGCCACACTCTCCGTGCGGGAGCCAGCAGCGCAACGCGGGAACGGCCCAAGCTCACTTCGTGATCTTCAGCACACCTTCACTGCGTCCTTTCTTGGAGCATTCGCGCCACACCGTGATGGTGCCCTCGGCGCCTGACAACTGGACTTCCACTTCCCGCTTGAACAGCCCGGGCTTTTCCTTAGTCCAGGCACCCTCTTTGATGGGCTTCATGCCCACATAATCGATGGTCAATTCGTCGTCTTCCAGGACGCATTTTTTGTGCTGCCACGTTACCCAGATGGTGACCTTGGCTTTGCCCGAGGCATCGGCCTTGACGGCGGTGGGTTCGAAGGTGATTTCGCACGCAAAGGCAGAAGAAGCCAGCAGTACCAGAAGCATCATCACGGTGGAGGCGATCAGATTCCGTTTCATTTCCATGCCCTCATGAGAACAGAGTGTGTACGGCCGCCGCTTGGGTGGGCCCCAGATGCAGCCAAGATTACGCACTCCCCATGGGTTGGTCCAGAAGAGGAGTGTGAAGTTTCGTCAACAGGCGGGGCCGAGCCCCGTATGATGCTTGGGATTGCCACACCTGGATTCCCAGGGCATGATGCGCGTCATTCGGGTTGGACGATGCCCCAAGGTACCGATTGGCGGTTGGGGTTGGCCGGAGGCGGCGTGGCAAGTGAACGATACATCATCCCTTTGACCGGGGTTTTGGAACCGGGCAGCGAACGACAGGGGGGCAAGGGCTTCAACCTGCAACGTCTGGTCGCCGAGGGTCTGCAGGTTCCGGGTGGCTTTGTGGTGCACACTGGGGCCTTCCTGGAAGCGGCACGGAAAGCGACTGGCGGGATTCAAACCGAACTGGATCTAGCCCACTGTTTTCGTAGCTCGCCCCTGCCCGAAGAGGTCTGGGCGCAGGTCCGCAGCGCTGCGGCCAGTCTGACGGGCCTGTTCGGAGGGGCACTGGCGGTTCGTTCATCAGCGGTAGGGGAAGATGCCAGCGGAAGTTCCATGGCTGGCCAGAACGCGACATTTCTAAATGTGGTCGATGAGCCCCAATTGCTGGACGCCATCCGTGGCTGTTATGCCTCACTCTTCTCCAGTGAAAGTGCAACCTACCGGGCCACGCTGCCCGACCCATACGCTGTGCCCGCCATGGCCGTCGTGGTGCAAAGCCTCATCCCGGCCCAGCGTGCTGGGGTCTTGTTCACCGTGAACCCCCTGAACGGCGAGAGTGGCGAAATGCTGCTTTCCGCTTCGTGGGGATTGGGCGAGACCGTCGTGGCGGGTCGTGCTGCAGACACCGTGGTCCTGGATGGCAAGAGCGGAGGCATTCTTCGCACGGACATTGCCCGCAAGGGCGACATCGCCGTGCCCATGCCGCAGGGTAGGGTAGCGCACCAAACGCTGTCGGACCGGCGTTCGACCATGGCCGTAGTGGATCAGGCCCTGGCCTCCAAACTGCACCAGTTGGGGCGGCGTGTGGAACGCCTCTTCGGCAGTGCACAGGACATCGAATGGGCCGAGTGGGAAGGTCGCCTGTATGTGGTTCAGGCCCGTCCCGTGACCGGATTTTCGCAGTCTCACCAAAGAACCGTCTGGTCCAACGCCAATGTGGGCGAGGCGCTGCCGGGCGTCGCCACTCCGCATACCTGGTCCGTCATCCGGCAGTTTTCCAGAAAAGGCATCCTTCACGCATTCAAAGGGCTGGGCTGCACGGTCCCCGAGGAGTACGCCATTGTGGGCTCCATGCGGGGACGGGTCTATCTTAACCTGTCTGAGTTCATGTCGGTGGCTTCGCAGATTCCCTTTGTCACACCGGAGATGCTTGGGGATTTGGCCGGGGGCGGCGGTTCCGAGGCCCTGCCTGGCACATACCGGGCTTTGGGGCATCTGCGCTTTTTTGCCAATGCACCTGCGGCAGCCGTACGGTTCGCCCTTTCCCGGGCGCTTTCGCCTTCCCGGGTAGCTCTGTGGTCCCAACGATTTCGAGACTTCCGAACTCGGTTCGACACGACGGATTTTTCGGGCTTGACGCCTGCCGAGTTGCTGCGCCTATTTCACGAAACCGATGCCGTATTCGATGAAACCGGCACGCTGATGCTGGAGTGTTCCGGCCACTTTCTGGCTTACTACCTGGCCGTCTCGCTCTGCTTGAAGGCGTTTATGGGGAAACATGCTGCCTCGTTCCAGGGGCAACTGTTTTCGGGGCTCTCGGGGATTCGCAGTGCCGAGCCCGGGCTGGATCTGGTGCGCATGGCCCGTCAGGTGAAAACTCGTCCCGAACTGGCGCAAATGGTGCTTTCGGTGGCACCAGAAGAGTTGCTGGAAGAACTTGCCGGTTCCGGAAAAGAGGCCCACTCCCTGGTTCTGGCCATCCAGGCATTTTTGGCTTCCCACGGACATCGGGCCAGCAAAGAGGCCGAACTGGCAGAACCCCGATGGAACGAAGATCCCACGTTCCCGCTCTCGATGTTGCAGAAGTATATCGCCGCCAAAGAACTACCTGACCCCGCAGCGCTGATTCAGCAGCGTATCAGACAGCGGGAGAAAGTGACCCAGGAGGTCCTGAAGCGGGTCCCGGCGATGCTTCGACCGACGTTCGAGACGCTGTTGCGCCGTTCCCAGGCTTCGGCCCGGACTCGGGAAGAGCTTCGTAGCCACGTGGTCCTGACCATTGGCTTCTACCGCAGGCTGGCTCTGGAAGTTGGGCGCCGCATGGCCGCCGAGAACGAGATCACCAAGGTCACGGACGCCTTTTTCCTGACACAGGACGAACATCGACGTTATCTGGAATCCCCCCAGCAGGCCGATATGCTGTTTCTGGCCGCTGCCAGCCGGGCCCAAGCGTACGGCGTGCTGACTTCACTTCCCGATTTACCCCCTTGGTTCGTCCTGGAAGGTGACCGGATGGCAACCCAGCCGCCCAAGCCCCATCAGGGCCTGGAACTGCCCGGTCTGCCCGGGGCTCCCGGATTGGCTTCGGGTCCCGTGGTGGTCGTGCGCACTCCCAAAGAGGCCTCAAAGGTGCTGCCTGGATCCATTCTGGTTGCCCCATCCACCGACGTGGGCTGGACCCCGCTGTTCCTGGTTGTGGCCGGCGTGATAACGGAGTTGGGTGGCCCTCTTTCTCACTCGTGTGTGGTAGCCCGAGAGTATGGCGTGCCTGCCGTTGTGAATGTCTCCGGGGCATGCAGCCGCCTTCGTGACGGCGACATGGTGACATTGGATGGTACCCGGGGCATAGTGATTGTGGCCAGGGAGCGTGGAACAACTGCATGAGTAGAACGCTCATTCCAAACAAGACCGTTCCCCTAGAAAGTCCTTGATCGTGGCATCACCCTGTTGTACCAAGGAAGCATGCAAAACATCACCACAGAGAAGGGACAAGCGCAGAGGCCGTTCCGAATACTCCTGATTGGGCCAACGGATGAAGTGGGGGGATTGGCAGCATCCGCTCACCAAGTCTTGCAGGACCTGGATCTTGAGGCGCTAGTCGCCTGGGATCTGGCCAGCGCCATTCAGATGCTGGACTCGTTTCAGCCTCACGGCGTGGTCCTTACCTGGAGTGCCCTGTCGTCTGCACCTCCGGAGATGCTACTGGACTTCAGAGAACGCATTCCGCAAGTGGGAATGGTCGCCATTGCGCCCGACGAGGGGACAGGTGCGAAGTCCTTTTGGCTTGGCGCTGACGATTTCCTCTTGCCGGCCGAAGTGAGCTGGCGTGCGCTGAAGCGAGTTTTACGAAGCTCCCAGTTGCAGCGGCAGTTTATGCAGGACGCCAATCAGCAGCGCTCCATGCTGTCAATGGCCTTGAATGTCGCTCACGCTGGCAACTGGTGGTTTGA
>CAYTWV010000192.1:0-5499 GCA_964442235.1 uncultured Myxococcales bacterium
GCGTATTCAAACCCGAAAAGGGCCAGCAGGATGAAGACCGTACCAATGCTAAGTGCATTTACCCAAACGAGAGATTCCGGCCTGAAAGTATAAATTGGAGTATAAGAAAGCGTCTCGATTCCCAGTGCTATGACGGTCGCAGCGCCAATCATGCCCGCCGGAATCCACCAATGCCGGGGGTTCGCATAAAAGGCAGCGGCGGGCACCACAAACAGGAACCACTGCAGCCCAGTCCCTGGTCCCACCAGCCAGGCCGCCAGCGACTGATGGATGCACAACTCTACCACAGCCACTACCAGAGACTCGACATGCCACCCCTTCCGGTTCCAGAAGAAGGCGATGGCGTAGGCGGGCAGGCTGAAGACCAGGTTAAGGCCCACCATTTCGTAGACCCCCGCCACGGCAAACAGAGTTGTGGCCACAATGTGGACCACAAATGCCGAGATCATTCCCACCGCCAGAAAGGCATAAGCGCGGTAGTTCTCAGGCTGCACCTGCGGCGTTGGAACCAGAATGAGTTGACCTAGATTTGCCACTTCCGTCCAACCTCTATGAATCGAGGCCTTGCTCTTGCAATAATCGCATGAGGTTAGGCTTTGTGATGCACTTCGTCAAGCCCGCTAGCTGAGAAGAGCCAGCAACCGATAATGCAGAAGCCAGCCGATCTGTGCAACCAGCCAACCGGGCGATGTGCTGATAATTGTCATGCGACCCGCAAGGCCGGTGTACTCACCCATCGCATCACTGAACCACAGATGGATGCAAAGACACCTTCGGCTACTGACGCCAGGTCGCCGTGTACTCTCGTCCATCCGCGTGCAGCGGGGGTTCTTCTACCACCCACGAACCGCTGATTCCAAGCTGCCGGGCCACCAACTCAAAGTGGCACATAGCAATACCCATATCCGTGCGCTGCAAATCAGCCAGCCTCAGCAGCGTGAACATCAAGCTTCCTTTGCCATACCGCTTGGTGCGCTCCAAATAGAAGTGCCAGCCCGTTTCCGTGCGCACAATTCGCCAAGGCTGTTTGTTCGAGGCGGACGGTGCCCAGCGAACCGCTTCGAGCACGTCGGGGAACAGGCCCGCTGCTTCCGTGGTCATGGCGGTGCCAAACCCACCATTAAAGAATAACGACTCGCAAGGAAGGCGGTACATGGCACCCGCACTCTTTCGGATTCGGTCGGTGTCGCGGCTTTGGTCCACGCCATAACCTATGGCAACCACGGCCGGAATGGTCTCGCTTGCCGTCGGCAAAATCTTCTTGGCGAAGCTGCTTTTCGAGAACGACCCACCCAGCCAACACGTTCCCAATCCAAGGTCGGTGGCAAACAGGATGGCCCGTTCAAGCAGATATCCGAAATCCTCCAAGGCCTTGGGCCCATTCCCCATCGCCCCAACAATAAAACCCGGGGCGTTTTTGATCATGCCGTAGGTGCCCAAACCCTTAAGCGACGAGCGGTCTTCCTCGGTGGCCGCAACCAGTTTGAATCGGCAGCGGGTGCCAAAGGGACCGATGCAGTTGGAGGCCAAATACTGGTCCAACTGGTTTCTCAATTCGGCAGCGATGGGCGTTTCCTGGTAGGTCCGGCAAGAATACCGACGGTGGACAAGCTCAGTTACGGGAAGAGAGAAACTCATGGAATCTCCGCTGCAGGCGCCTTGGGGAGGAATTCACCAAGGTGATCGCCATGCTATGACCGGGAGCGCAAATTGGCAAGGCCGGGCCACGGGGCTGATGCGCCGGGGTCCTTTTGGCTGGGATCGGTGACACAATCGAACCCAATCGGAGTTTTATTGCCGGTAAGTTGAAACCATTTCCGGTTCCGTGGGATATGGTGATTCGAGAGCAGGCGGGAAGATGGACCTGAGCAACATCTCAAATCTGGACTTGGTGCGGCGCTGCAGAGCCAATGACGCCAGGGCCTGGCGCGAGTTCGCCCGCCGTTTCTCCAAGCAGGTTTATGGCTTAAGCCTGCGGATGCTGCGGGACCGAGCCGAGGCCGAAGACGCAACCCAAGAGACCTTCTTGAGGGCGCATCGTTACCTGGATCGGTTCGACAGTTCCAGGACGGTGGAGCCGTGGCTGGCCAGCATTGGCTACAACGTCTGTCTAAGAAGAGTGCCGGGGCTGCGCTCGGGTGTCGGCGTCGATCTGGATGTTGATGAGTTTTCGTCGGACGAGGGCACGGTCGGCACCAGCCACATGGAGGACGGTGCTGCAAGCAGAGAAGAGGCCCATCTCTTGCACCAGTGCCTGTCGCAATTGGCCGCACCGGATCGTGCCATTTTGCATATGCATTACTGGCAGGGGCTTGGGGTGGCAGAGATTGCTGAAGCCGTGGATATGCCGGCGAACACGGTGAAGATTCGGCTATTTCGGGCTCGCAGCCGACTGCGCAGTGTTTTGGGACCCCAGATCAGCGGAGGGACGCCATGGAACTAGATTTGGACATGCGAATCGAAGAGTACCTGGACGGCACCCTTGGGGTTGACGAGTCCATGCAGCTTGAGCGGGAACTGGCGCTGCCAGAGGTGGCCAAAGCGTATCAGGAAGCGCTTTTGATCCGCACGTTGATCAAGTCCCACGTGGTGGTGCCTGAAGGATTGGAGGCCAGAATCGGAGAGATGTTGGCCGAAGGGACCGAATTGATCTCCGGCGCTCCGGTGCAGGAAGCCAGTTCGGCCCGCACGGTGCTGGAATCCATGGCTTGGGCCTGGAAGGGACCGGCCATGGCATTGCCCGGCCCGTTGCAGGCTCCGGCGGGAATGGAAAGCGCCAAGGTTGGGGCCAACGCCATGCGCTTCATGCTGCCTCCCATCGATGCGCTTCGTAGTCAGCCAGAGGCGCCAAAAAAACGGCCTAAACGTCCGCTTTGGCGGCGTTTGCTGCGACGATAGGTGGAACCCATGTCCTGGCTGCTTTGGATCCCAGTTTGGATCGTGTTGGGCTTGCTGGGTCTGGCCCTGCTGCTGCTGCTTGTTCCCACATGGATTCGGGCGTCGGGCAGCGTGAACGGACTGGAAGCCGATGGCGAAATGACGGCAGGCTGGGGCTATTTCGTGGTGCGTGTAAGAGCCAGTGTTGAGGGTGGATTGGTCATGCGACTGCTGGGAATTCCTGTTTACCGGCGAACCTGGGCGCAACTGGCCAAGTCGAAGGGAGCGTCTGAGGTCCAAGAGAAGGCGAATCCGAAGAAGAAGGCCCCAAAGGCGGACGCCCCCTCGTCGGGGGCCAAGTCGGCCCCTGGCCCAGGTCTAAGAGGCCTGTTCCGCGTGGCCCGCGTCCTATGGAACGCTGCTCTTCGGCTGTTACGGACGCTGCACTTCAGCGGCTGGGTTCGGGGGCAATTTGGCCTGGATGACCCGGCCGATACCGCCCAGGTGGCTTTGTTTCTGGGGGCCGTTCGGCGAATTGCACCCTCGGCCAACGTGCAGGTGACCCCCAATTGGATGGAGGAGGTTCTGGAACTGGAAGGCGAAGTGAGCCTGGTCTTCTGGCCCATCCAGACTGCGTTGGTTGCGGGTTTGATTTTTATTAATAGAGAGTTTAGAACAACAATGAGTGCAATAACAAGATGAATGGAGGTTGTGTTATGAAAGACGTAGTTGATCTGCTTCAGATGCTTTCCGGGAACCTTTCCCAAAAGGCCGCGGCCAAAACGGTGGTGGGCACCCCCATCAGCGCCGGAGAGTTCCATGTAGTGCCATTGTGTGAAGTCTCCATCGGGATGGGTTCCGGTGGTGGGCAGGGCACTTCCGAGGGGGATGCCGGTGGCGTGGGCAAAGGGGACGGCCGAGGAATCGGGGCCGGAGGCAGCGCCAAGGTCCAGCCCGTTGCGGTGCTGGTAGTCGACAACAGTGGCATTCGCATCGAACGCCTGGGTTAAGGAGGAGCAGCCATGGAACACGTGAACGAGATGATGAAGGTCGTGAGCGAGACCCTTTCCGAAGCCGGAAGCTGCGATATCGCCATCGGCGAACCGATGACCTTGGGCAAGTACCAGATCCTGGTGCTGACCCGGACCTCGGTCGGATTCGGGGCCGGAGGCGGACAGGGCGAAGGCCTATCGCCAGCCCATCCTGCGCATCACCGTAAGGGCAGCGCTCCCATGCCCCCGATGAAGGGCAAGGGAACTGGCGTGGGGGCCGGTGGGGCCGTGAAAGTTCGCCCGGTGGGAGTGATTGCCATCGGTCCTGACGGGGTGCAGGTGCTTTCGATTCCCGAGAAGCCCGGGATGTTGGACAAACTCTTTGAGAAGATCCCCGCACTTGTAGAGCGCCTTGCGCCCATGATGCCTCAGAAGCCCGCTGCGTGCGGGTAGGCACGAACCTGTTTTGGCAGGGACTCAAAACAAAGCTGTTTAGTTAACGCCCCGTGCCCTACTTTCCGGCTCGCCACTCCAGGAAAACGCCTTGCTTGAAGCGGGCTTGTCCCGGGCCCGTGTACGAATCGGTTCCTACTTGCAGCACGGCCTCTTTGGGAATCTCAATTCGGTCGATTCGGGCGACGCCTTTCCAGCGCACTTCCGCACCGATAGGCACGGACAGTCCCTCTTTGACCAGAGGTTGACCCAGTGTGCAGCGGGTCAGACCGCCATCGGCAGCGTCAAATTCCACTTTGGAGGCTGCCTGGCACGTCGCTTCCGGGAAGGAGACCTGGTCTTTCAGAACGCCGGAGCGCGGGCGCTGGGCTTCGAAGGAGACTTCTCCGTAGGCCTTAAACATCCACTCGCCCACCTTGGTGTCCTGGGCCAGCATACATCGGTGCAATCCGCCATCGGGGCGCACCGACAACGGTTGGCGGCGCAAACAAACGACCGAAGCTCCAGCCACGGTAAACGTATGGTCCTTGGTCGTGAAGATGTCGCGGAAGGTCGTGGGTTCATCCCCATAATCCAGATAGATCTTCGCGATGGGGGCGATGGGCAGGCCGTTGTACACCACGGGCTGTTTCAGCAGGATGGCAGCGGGCTGCCCTTCGCTGTTTTTGGACTCTACGCTGTATGCGGACGGGGGCAGGGCCGCAAGGGCCAGTCGTTCCCCGGTGAAGGTCTGTGCCGGTTGCTTTTCGGCTTCGTTTGGGGTGGGGCCCAGTACTTCAACGGATTTGCACACATCAAGCAGTGTGGGCAGTGCCTCTTCGCCCTGCTTCTGTGCCGCTCGAACCGAAAGTTGCACGTACCAGGGGTCGCCAGGCTGGTGCCAGGCACACATGAGGCGCATCTCGGCCTGGTATGGTCCGCTGGCCATGATCTCCGGCGAATAGGTGATCCGCAGGGCCAGGGCCTTTCCGTTCGTAAGTTGCTGATCGGCCAGGGTTTCGACGGTCGCCCGAACGGCGTCCTTGGCCGGGTCGCCGGTGTTCAGGTTGGGTCGACCGGCCATCTCTTTGAAGCCATCGAAGGCCTTCGCCAGGTTTTCGGGAATGGAGCCAGGGTCACAGTTCCCATTGCAGCCTGCATCAAATCCGAATGCCAGTTCCACATCCTTGGGCCCATA
>CAYTWV010000192.1:5509-7963 GCA_964442235.1 uncultured Myxococcales bacterium
GGCCGTCTTGTCGCTCCAGCCAGCGGGAAGGACAAACGCCACGTCCACGGTGCCCAAAGGTGTTTCGGCGCTTTCAAACAGTCCGGGGACCGCCACTTGCATTCGGCGCGCAGCAGCGGGTGGTTCCGGAGTTTTGGGAACGGCCGGTGTTTCAGGGACGGGGGCGGATTTGACGTCGCCGTTGGCCGATGGCACCCCCGAGACCTCGGCCTTGACGGGGGGCGTGGCGGCGGGCTGTTTGGCATCGTCTTTCTTCGGCTCTGGGGCAGCGACGTTACCGTCCGTCGTCTTCTTTGTTTCGTCAGGCTTTGCCGGTGGGGTCGTGTCGGCCTTTTGGGGCTGTGCGCACCCAGCCAAAGCCCACAAGAACATCACAGCGAACAGTGAGTTGACACAATGGCGCATGGGAAACCTCCGTGAGCGCCGAGGTTACCACGCACGAGGCCGCAGGTCTAAACATGGTCACTTTGGCCCCCGATGACTCTCTTCACCCCTTGATGATGACTTGGCACGCAAGATGCATTCGGTCCGTCGCATTGAATGAAAATGCCACAACGCGGGGCGGAAAAATGAAACACCGAAATGAAGTGGTTCAGCAGCTGGTAAAAATGATAAACGATAATGATTGGGTAGAGATTTTTGAGGAAGGAATCAGGGCAGCAAGAGAGTCAGGAGTGAAGGGGATAGAAAAAATAAAAGGACTTGAAGAGTATCTGGAGTGGATAAACGATTTTTTGTACTGGATACCGGCGGAAAACAGTCCGGGAAGCGAAGTCTACAACCGGCTGGCCGAGTTCTATTTCATCCTGGATCAAAGCCCCATTGTGGAATTGCAGGATCCGGTGTTGCCAAGCGCCAGAATGCCGGCGACACGGCCACTTTCAAAATGGATGGTCGAATATGCCAAGGCCATGGGCGCTTTTTTGGACACTCCGGAATCGTTGACGAAGGATTCCATAGACTCCTTTTATAACTCACCAGCCTATAATATGGGCGACTATGTTCGGCCCAGAGGGGACTGGAAGAATTTTAATCAGTTCTTTGCAAGGTATACAAAGCCAGGATTGAGACCAGTGGCAGCACTGGGGGATTCTCGAATCATTGTTTCGCCTGCGGATTCTACCTTCGCGGGGCAATGGGAAATCCGAACAGACTCCCAGATCACAGTGAAGAACCTGCACTGGTCGGTACGAGAATTGATGGATGGAAGTCCATATCAGGATCGATTTATCAATGGGATCTTCATGCACAGCTTTCTGAAACCGAACGACTATCATCGGCAGCATACACCCGTAGCGGGACGGGTTCTGGAAGCGAGAGTCATTCCGGGGCACGTATTCTTGGAAGTTCGAGCCGTCCTCGCAAGGGACGATGGCTCGAGCAACCGCCGGGTGGAGGGCGTCCGCAGTCTGGACTCGCTGGATGAAGCCGGGTACCAGTTTTCGCAGGCACGGGGTCTGGTCGTTCTTGAGTCGGCAATCGGTCTGGTAGCGGTTTTGCCCATCGGCATGGCGCAGGTTTCCTCCGTCGTGATGACCGCTGAAGTTGGGGTTTCTCTGCGAAAGGGGGAGGAAATCTCGTATTTCCCGTTTGGTGGTTCGGAAATCATTGTGATGTTTGAAGCCAGCAGCAATGTGTGTTTCACCGCTCAGCCAGGTGTCAACTATAAACAGGGGACAAAAATCGCCGAGGCATATCCGGTGTTGTAGCAGAGGAAGGCCGTGAGGGAGTGGGCAACAGCGTGGTTCACGGGGACGGGGGGTTCAAGGCGTCGCGAATTTTAGACGCCAGATCTCCGATGGAGAAGGGCTTCTCAAGGAAGTTCGGCACGCCCTCTCGAATTCCTCGTTCAAAGATGACGTTGGCCGTATAGCCCGACATGAACAGGGTCTTCAGTCCAGGGGTGAGGGCTTGCAGGCGGTCCGAAAGCTCTCGGCCGTTCATGTCCGGCATGACCACATCGGTGACCAGCAGCCGTAGTTCGGTTCGGTGGGCCTTGCCCAGTCGAAACGCCTCATGGGGAGCGGAGGCGGTTATCACCCGATAGTCCAATTGCTCCAACATGTTCTGCATGACGGCCAAGAGGGTGGGTTCGTCCTCTACGACAAGCAGTGTTTCGCCATGGCCTCGGGGCAGTTCCAACTGGGCAGAGATGGCTGGGGCCTGGGTGGCGTCCGCGTGTAGGGGCAGGTAGATCTTGAAGGTTGTTCCTTCGTCGGGCTCGCTGTAAACGGTGATGAATCCGTCGGCATTCCTGACGATTTCATAGACGGTCGAGAGTCCCAGGCCGGTGCCCCGATCGGGTGCCTTGGTGGTGAAGAAGGGTTCGAAGATCTGGTCGAGGGTCTGTTTGCCCATCCCGCAGCCGTCGTCGCTGACGGCCAGCATCACAAAGTGGCCGGGAGCGTATCCGGCGTGGCAATCACAGTAATTCTGGTCAAACGTGGCGACTCC
>CAYTWV010000193.1:0-7940 GCA_964442235.1 uncultured Myxococcales bacterium
GTTCCTCCTTCCGAACTCACCCCGCCCTCTACTGTCGGGAGAGGGGATTCTGTTCGTCCTTCGGCCCTCACCCTGCCCTCTCCCGTCGGGAGAGGGGATTCTGTTCGTCCTTCGGCCCTCACCCCGCCCTCTCCCGTCGGGAGAGGGGATTCGCTAATCGCCGGGGCCGGCACGGCCACGTTGCTGTCGATGTGAATCTCCTTCACGCCCAAGGGGGCCCACGCCTGAATTCGTATGGGTTGCTTGGAACTGGGCCGGGGCGTGGTCTGACCAGGCAGCGGAGTGGTCACCACCGTGGGACCCGTGGAGACAAAACTCTGTCCTTGGCGAAGCTGCTCAAAATACGCAGCCACACTTCCGTCCCGCGCCCCGTAGACACACGTTCGAATACAGCCGGCCACCTCATCGGGCTTACCGGATCGCACGTCGTGGTTGTCGCTTCCGCCAGAAAGGAAGATCCGCTTGCCCTGGGTCCAGAACTGCTGAACCCTCTCCAACGTCTTCCAGTCCGTGTCATCCAACAAGTCGTGACCATTCAGTTCGGCGTATTGAAACCCCCAATCCGTCCCCCCGGGCACCTGATTCTGGTCCATGGTCGTGAAATAGGCCGAACTCTCGGCAAAGGGGTGATTCACCTGTACGTCAGCCCCATTTTCGTGGGCCAGGGCAAAGATGGCTTTGGCCGTTCGGTCCCGGTCAACCAGCGGCCAGAGTTTGCCCAAGGGCCAGGGATAAACGTTAAAATGCCCCCAGGAGGTGCTGACCTCCACCGACGGGATTAGCGGAATTCCCAATGTTTCCGATACCTTAGCCATGGCATCGTGATTCACTGTGGTGTCATGGTCCGAAACGAACAGATAGTGCAGTCCTGCCGCTGCCTGAGCCAGTGCCACCAGCTCGGGCGGCGTCCGGGCATCCATTTGGTCACTATGGTGATGTAAGTCTGAACAGCGAATCCCCAGCGCAGTGTGGTCTACACTCTGGCGGTACTTGATGTTCAGTCGAGTCTCAATGCCCGGCACCACTTCGACGGGGCCAGAGACCTCGGCAGACAGGAACGGTGCCCCGTGCGCCGCATAGATTTGATATTGTCCGGCAGGAAGCCTGATTCGGATCACTCCTGGCCGTTCGGGGGACGAGATGGCCACCGTCGGAAACGCCAGCGGCCCACCCGGTATCCCGCCCGTAACACGAACCCGCACGGGGACACCGGCCTCACCTTTCACATCTTTCAACCTTACTTCCAGCACTCCGGCCTCAAGTACCTGTTCAAAGTCCATGGCAGGCACTTTGGTTCCTTCCACCAACTGGAAATCCAAAGGCCCGGACGTCTGCATTTCCGGGGTCAGCAGCATCGACTGGTAGCGACCCGCCGGCAAAACCGCCTCGTAACGTCCCTGGTTCACCACGGTCCAGCCAAACAGTTGGCCCTCTTTCTCGAACAGTACCACCGTGGGCCCCTTTGAAGGGTCGGACTGCGCAGCTTTGCCCCCCACCGTCACGCCTTTACCCTGGGTGCTGGCTTCAAGCACCGGCGCCAGGTCCGGCGAGGGCAGCAGCAGAAGACTGGCATGCAACTTCACCTGGCTTGCCGCCCCCAACTCCCGAGCCTGAAGGAGGTCCTTGTAGGTCGAACCCCCACGGCAAATGGTGCTTCCCGGCACCACCATTGAAATGGCCCAGTCAGTACCAAACGCAATAGCCCACCCGGGCAGCGCCTTGGGGGGGGCTTCTGCAGAAGCAGGAGGGGCCGGGCCGGTGGAAGCGGCGCCTTGCGAGGCCTTGCAAAACGGCGCAAACACTTCTCCCGAATGGGTTACCAGCGAAAAGCCGCTTTCCAGTGTAACCGGAACCGCACCAGTGGGATTTGTCACCGTGGCCTCCACAGCCACGACATCGCTTCCCGAGGTGAACGTGTAAAGCGCCCTGGCCTGCATCGGGCCGTACTCCCTGAAGACCGAGACAACAACCCTCTCGGACTCTTCTTCGATGACCTCGACTTTGGCGGCCCCCGCCGGCCACGGTAGCCAACCATTGGGCAAAAAATCGAAGAAGACCAGTTTGTCGGACCTTAATTTGCCATCCTGAACCAGAGTGGCGTCCATAATCGTGCCTGCGGGGACTCCCCAACCGGGAGTGGTTCCCATGGCAAAAGCTACCGCAAACCGGTCCGTGCGGACAGTCAGGTCCTTGGCCGAGAGGCACTCGCCCTTGGGGATGTCCGTAGGCCCCCAATACGCCTTCACTTCCGCACCACACACGGAGGGAATCAGGGAGACAATCACTCCCACCCAAGCCATCCACACCGGAGCATGTTTCATGGTATCCTCATCGGCTCGCTCGCCTGACCTTGGTCGAAATGCTTCAAATGCAGGCTCGACGAGCCTATAACGACCGTGGAGGGAGTGCAATGCGAGTTGTCCGATTGACCGGCTGGATTCTCGGGTTCCTTGGAGTGGCTGTATTCACTGGCGGCTGCCGGGCTACCGTGGGCCAGGAGTGCCTGAACCGTATGAGTGAGTGTGTTCGATTGTGTGCCCCGGAGCAGCCGGGGTCGGACCGAACACCCATGCCGACTGTCTGGGTGGACCAGCGCCGAGAGTGTGAACGCCGGCGCCAGGATCTGTGTGCGCCCGAGCCAACTCCTCAGCCCTCGCCCACGCCAGGGACTCTTCCCTGAAAAAGCGGCCCCCTACCCCTTTCGGCAAAGTGCATAGTACGCTTGGTCGCAATCGGTGTCGTTCCAACTGCCATCCACGATCATTCGGCAGCAGTCCTGCTGCGTACTGCCGGCCCCGTTGTTGGGCTGGCCTCCTGACCAATTCGTGAACAGCGGCGGCAAACCGTCGTGACAGCGGTAGTCGCCTTCCTCAACAAGATCGTTGACCGCAATCCAAACTTCGGGCGAGCCGGCAACCAGGGCCAACTCGTCCACAACCTCAGAAAGCTGTTCAGGGGAATCAAACCAGGCCAGATCGGACCCCAAACTCAATCCCTTACATTGGTTCTGCGCCTCATCTCGGGTCAGTACCGCGGAAAGCAGCAGAAACTGCCCCGGCGCCGATAAGACCTGCAGTGCTACATAGGAATAGCACCCCGGAGTGTTGTCCACACCGCCATCACAATCGTTGTCAAAACCGTCACAAACCTCTTCGGCCCCCGGGTAAACCATGGGGTTCCCATCATCGCAGTCCTGGTTGCACCTTAACGCCCCGTCACCGTCACCGTCCTCCAGCGGGTCGCACGGCATCTCGCAAATCACGGGATTCACGTCCCAGCATGCAAGGTCGTTCCACTCTCCCCACGCAAACCACTCGGCACAATCCTCGCTATCCCCCCAGTTGTCGGGCTGCCCGCCTGCCCAACTGAACCAGGTCACCGGCTGCCCCGTCTCGTCTTCCAGCCAAACGCCCTCTTCAATCCCATCTTGCATACTCATCCAGGCCTCTTGCACTCCGAAAAGCCCCGCGGCGGAAGCCAGCCACCAGCTCTCCTCGGGCCCATTCACATTGACCAATTCCGAGCCCAACTCCGCACAGTGTTCTTTGGCCTGATCCCACGTTCGCCACGTTGGACAAATGAGGTACAGATGTGGCCCCCGCCACACTTCCTGGCAATCGGGGCACTCGAATGCGTCATCGGCCTTTCCGTTGCAATCCTGGTCCACTCCATCGGCGCACGTGTCGTATGCGCCTGCATGGCTGAGCGGGTCCATCTCATCACAATCCTGCTCGCATCGAAAACCGTCCTTGTCCAAATCGGCCAGTGGGTCCAGCCAGCACCCCACAAGTCCTTGTAACTCTGCCCAGCGATAGGCGACAAATTCTCGAGTGCCCTGCGCATACCCTTGCACATCCTGGAACGAGTATGGCTTCCGGGGGTCCTGCTCCGCTCGGGACGCGATGGCATGGCTGACCGACACTGCCAGCCCGTCCAAATCCGCCTCCTCCAGCGCCTGCAGCAATTGGCCCAAGGCCTGGTCGTACCGCAGCCGACAATCGGCATCCTGCATACATTTCTGGAACAGAAACCCGCCCCCTTCGTGGTAGTTCAGGGGCCCCCCAAAGGTCTGGTCCGCCCCATTGGGCAACATCGAAAAGATCCCCGATTCATCGCTGTGCAAGTAGTAGTTGTTAATGGTTGGAGCGTAACCGTCCCAGTGGCCTGTGAACAGTTCCACCGCCCACATGCGGACCCACTCGTCCACGTCTCCGTAAGCGGAAACGGCCTGACTCCATTGGCCGTCGGGCGCATCGTAAGACGCATTTGCCAGCAGCGTCAGGTCGGCCAGATTCCCCTCTTCCCCCTCGTCCATGTCGAACCCGGACACGGCCCAGGGGACCACATCATTGCCATATTGCCCTTCATATACATGTTGCGTCGTTGCAAAATGCCGGGACATGGCAACATCATCATAGTTTTCCAGGACCAGATAGAGCCCATAAGGCTGACCGTTCAGAGTCATCCAGGCATACCCGACCCGTGGACAAGGAACCCCCATGGCCCGGAACAGGCGGTACGCCAACACTTCGTGAATCATCGAGGGATCCTGCACCATGTTGTTCAGCGTCAACTTCTTCAGGCCATTGAACCGGCTCTGTTTGTCCAGGAAGTTGAACTTCACCTTAAGGGCCGACTTGCCGTCCAGCGTCCGAAACGACCCATACTTCCCTTTGATTCGCAGCCCCACATCCACGGGCCCCAACACATCCCCTCGGGACGACAACGTAAACGTGCCGCCCACATAAGTCGCAGAGTCCAGCCAGAGGGCATCGATAGACTCTTGCGGCATGGTCAGGTCAATCACATGCACTTCCAACGGGTCAAACAGCAATGCGTCCAGGTCTGGGGCCGCCAGGTTGGAGACCCCTGGGGTCAGTGTGCCATCTCGCCACTGGCCGTTTCCATCGGGCAAACGGGCCAAACTGAAACCGTCCATCACCAGGGGCAGAGTCACCTCGTCAGCCAGGGTCCCGTCGGGCCGGGACAACGTCAGCGTGTCCACACCACAGCTAAGGCCGAAAGGCAATCCCGGGCCCTGCCCCACGGCCCGAGAAACCACAAAGAACCCGCCGGCTTCCATGACGGAACCTGCCGGAAGCGTATAACGATGGTCCACTTCCAGGCCATCCGAAAGCACCCACCCTTTCAAGTCGACTGGTGCCCCGGCCAGGTTCACCAACTCCACAAAGTCCGTTCCGTGGCACACCACCTCATTGATGGCCACCACCGGGGCAACTGGGGTCAGATCCTGCTCCAACCCCTCCGAATCGGCGGACGATTGGTCCGGGACCACTTCAGGCACATCCAACCAGACCCCGTCAAGTTGAGGAATATCGCCCCCAATATCCCACCCCGTCACGTCGGGAGTTGAACCCTGATCCGCCACGTCAACGCCTGGGCTTGAATCCCCGCACCGATCTTGAGGAGCGGGGCCGCTACACGCTACTGTCAGGCACACAAGCGCCACCAAACCCGAAACGCATCCTACAAATCTGTCGGCATCAGCCGCCCGTCTGATTCCCCGTTTCATGCCCGCTCCGCTGGCCCATTAAGGGCCCGAGTTTAATGAACAGCAGTCTACCCGGAAGCCGTCGTTTCGGAAGTAGTTTCTTCCGACGATCGGGCAACGAACCGCCTGGATGTGCTTGGTCGGCGTCATGGATTGCACTCGTTGGGCTCGAGGCGATTCACGCAGTTCCCTTTCCCGTTGTGATGTGCTACAGAAAGGGCATGTTCAAAGTCAAGGCACCAAAAGATATGGAGTCTGCAAGACGGGACCTGCTGCTGGTGTGGCTGGCAGCGGGAGCCGCCAGCATCATCGCATATGGCGTGATCTTCTGGTCGCTGGGCGCAATCGGCCCAGCCTTGGTCGAGGCCGTCTACTCGGTCTTCACCCTCATCTCGATTTATCTGGTGGCCAAACGCAAAGGGCCGATGCTGGTTCACTTGCGAATCCAGATGACCATGGTCTTCACGGTCTCGTCCTCTATTTCGGCGATGATGGGAGGCATTGTGCCCTCGGGTGGCTTCATCCTGTGGTCCATCATTTGCCCCGTGGCCGCCATCGTCTTTCTGGGGTTCTGGCATTCGCTGATTATCTCAGTGACTTTCTTCGGCCTGCTTTGTGTTGCTGCCATCGCTCCCTATCCCTGGGAGACGATTTGGCCCCTGCCAGAGAACATGATCCCCTGGTTTATAGTCGCCAATACCGCTGGCGGATTCTCGTTAGCCTTTGTCGCCCTCTGGTATTTCATCGCCATGCTCGAATCGGAAACGAAGCAGCGAGAGGTGGCCCAACGGCTTGCGTTACGCGCTCAGAAGCTAGAGTCCGTTGGAACGCTGGCCGGTGGGATTGCGCATGACTTCAACAACATCCTCATGGCTCTTTTTGGCAACCTCACCCTGGCGAAACGCCAGACTTCTCCCGGCGAGGCCATCCATCAGCATCTGACCAGCGCCGAAAGTGCCCTGGAGCAGGCAGCAGGCTTGACCACACAATTACTGACGTTCTCCAGGGGCGGCGTGGCCCTCAAGAAGAATATCTCGCTCAATCAAGTCATCGCCAACTCGGCTTCATTCGTGCTGCATGGCACCACCACCAAGGCCACAATTGAAATCGACCCTCTGCTCTGGAAGGTTCGGGCCGATTCGGGCCAAATTGGGCAGTTGATCGGGAATCTGGTCCTGAACGCACATCAGGCGATGCCGGCCAAAGGAACCGTCCACGTCCAAGCGCAGAATCTTGACAAGGATTCACCGGTGCCGGGACTGATTGCCGGTCGTCCTTACGTCCACATCTCGGTCACCGACCAAGGATGTGGTATCCCCGACGAGATCAAGGACCGCGTCTTCGAACCCTTCTTTACCACCCGCCCTACAGGTACCGGGCTGGGCCTGGCCTCCTGTTTTGCCATTGTCCGAGACCACGATGGTCTCATTACCGTCGATTCCCAAGTGGGCCAGGGCAGTCGGTTCGACATTTACCTTCCCTCCACGGGTGTCTCCGCTCAGCCCTTCGAGAAGAAGCCGTCCCCCTGTTTCCAAGGCCAGGGCCACATCCTGATCATGGACGACGAAATACCCGTCCGAGAGGTCTTGACCGCCATGGTCGAGGAGTTGGGCTATCAGGTAACCGCTTGTGCCGACGGTTCCCAAGCTATCGCTGCCTTCCAGTCGCGTACTTCGCAGGGTCTGACCACCGACGTCATCGTCCTGGATCTGACTGTGCGGGGCGGCATGGGGGGCGTCGAGGCAGCACGCCTGATTCGAGCTATCGACAGGGACGTCCCCATCGTCGCTTCAAGTGGATATGTCGATGACCGAATTCTGATGGAGTACGAAAAACACTGTTTCACTGATGTCCTGATCAAACCCTACACTCTGGAGAGGCTGTGCGCAGTCTTGTCGCTGGCTACCATGCCCTCTTCAGGCAGTTCCCCGAACCTGCTGACCCAGACAGAGGAATCCTCGGGAGGATGAGGTCACACAACGAGCCTTCGTCCTGACCTGGCCGCAGCGGCTGTTTTCTTCGTACTATGCCTTTTCTTCCGCCATACGCTTGCGCACCAGTCCCCAGGCATGAGTGGTTAAGAAACTCTTGTCCATGTTCTCAACCATGCGCTCAAAACGGGGCCACGGTACCGCAAACGAAAGCGTGTTGGCTGGCACAAAGGGCCTGGCAGAGACGTCGAACATCCCCAGGACTGGCCAGTTGCGCCCGCTTTGGAGTTCCAGATACGGAAACTTCACCAAACTGCCACAGCCAGCGGAAAAGGGGGCCATCGACGCAATGGGCTCCGCCTCCTCAAATCCCGAAAGCGTGAAGAGCCCGGAAAGGGTGTCCGGTGTCGCAAAAAACGCCACAACCTCCGGAGTATCCCCTTCAACCAGCCGGTCTATCCGCTTCTCCACCAGATATTTCGCCGGCGCCGAAAACG
>CAYTWV010000194.1:0-7938 GCA_964442235.1 uncultured Myxococcales bacterium
GACGGCAGGGGGTTCTCGGGGTCCGAGGGAATCTCTCCAACCACACCCACGGTAATCGGGGTTACGCCCACGCCGTGAGCGATGGCCGGCAGGAAGAATGAGCCCTGCTGGGCGTACGTAAGCGAGATGTCATCCACGCACTCGCCCCCCGGGGTGGGCTCGTTGCCGCCCTCGTCCGAAGGGAAGTCCACACAGAACTGCATATGGCACGGATTCCCAGAGTGAGTGCACACATAGTCGCCCTGGGGGTCTTCCGGTGGCTCGCACCCGTCCACACCGTTGCAGTAGTCGAAATCGTCCAGCGGACACGCATAATCCACGGCTCCACAGACTGCGTTGCCTTCGACTTCATTGCATATTTCCACCCCGTTGCACTTGTTGCCGTCATCTTGGGGACACGGGGGAACTCCGTCCAGGCAATACGGGCTTACCGCCGGGTCACAATACTCCTCCCCGTTGCAGGGGTCGCCGTCGGAGCAAACGCTCTGGTCCCGAACCAAGCACACCGGTCCATCGACGCCTTCGTCACATGGCATTGATCCATCGCACCAGATCACTCCATCGGGGCATGGGTTGCCATTTTCGACTGAGCAGGCGTCGGCCATTTCGTCGCAGAACTCGATGCCGTTGCAGTAGAATCCATCGGACAAACAGCGAGCATCCACGTTATCGACCTTTCGGCAGGTCTTGTAGGGCTCGTCACAGAATTCTTCCCCATTGCACCAGAGGCCGTCATCCGCGCAGGGGGCTTCCCCTTTCTTGCAACCGCCGTAGTTGGCATCACATACATCAAGGCCGTTGCACCAGACTCCGTCGTCACACGAGGCGCCCACAAGGAACGTCCAAGTTGTCAGATTCTTGGCCGGGTCACAGGTTTCGCATGGATTCTGTGGGTTCTTGTGGCCCGACAGCATACACGAGCCGGAGATGATGCAACCACCCTCACAGGGAACCTCAAACGTCACCTGATCTTCGTACAGAAGGGTCCCGCCCGACTGGTCATAGACCTTCCGACTCTTCGTCCCCTTCTCCTTGGGAGTACAGGTGAAGGTCTGCACTGATTCGCCACGCAGCGTAAACGAGAGGCCGTCACACGCTTCCACTTCGGCGACCAGAGAATTCGGCATGTAACTGCCCACAATGGTGAACGTGGTCACGGTGCCGACTTGAGCCGTGGCCGGCGTAATCACCTCGACCTCGGGATCTTCCTTCTCGTCGCAATACACACCGTTGGCAACATACCCTTCTTCGCAATCACAGGAGGCAGCGTCCGCAACAATCCGGCAGGTGCCATGACCTGAACAGGTGACCTCGGCGCAGGGGTCGGCGCTGGCCTCACACCGAAACTCGGTTTCCGTGATCACCAGGGTTTGTTTCGCCCCACAAGCGGGATACTCGCAGACAAAGTCGCAACTGCCCTTCTTCTTACAAACGCCTGTGGGTGTACCTTCCCCGTCGGGCGTAAAGAGGCCGTTCTCACAGCTTCCGGACAGCTCTGTGACCATGGATAGCTGCGCACCCACTGGGCATTTTGCATCGGCACAGGGGTCCATCTCCGCTTCACAACGGTACTCGGTGGCCGAAATGACCAGGGTCTTCCCATCCCCACACACGGGATAAAGGCATACAACCTGACACTCTCCAGATCCCTTACATTCGCCCGAGGCCGACACGGACCCTTCGAAGGAGTAAGAGCCGTCGGCTCCGCAGGACCCCGAGGCCTCTTTGGCCAACTGGACCTGTGCTCCGACGGGACAGGTCTGGTCGCAGTCCGTGCCCTCTTCGATGGCCTTATCGGCGGAGCACGATGCGCCCCACAACGCTACAACAGCCACCAGCATGCCCGGTGCATTCTTGCCAATAACATCAAATTTCATACCTACTCCATTCGTTGCTGGACACACACATCCATCAAGCAATTCGCATCAAAGGTTCGCCGTGACCAGGGCCACGATACCAAGGTCCGGGACGGGTTTCAAGCATGCCGAATTCCCTAGCTTCTGGGCCGGGAACCTTGGGGTTGCGGAACCTCGTTTGAGCAGCTAGCATGGCGTATAGACTCAAATCGGAGAGGCCCATGGAGAGAGCAACGGTTGCTTTGTCGCTTCCAATTCTGCTGCTTGCAACGGGGCCGGTTTGGGGCCAGGTCTTTTCTGATGGGGATCCGGCAGGCACCACACTGGTTCCCTTCGTCTCGATGGACCTGGAAGCCCCCGAACCCACGGGGATGATGTGGTCATACACGGTCCCACCGCCAAGCCGGTGACCACGGCAGGTGGGATTGGCCTGCTTGACGCATGGGATTTGATTGTGACCACAGAGGGTCGGGTTTTTGCTGCCGACGCATTCTACAGCGAAATGAGTGGCATGGTGGCCCGAGGGCTGGTTGAGTTGGCCCCGTTGCCCAACGGGATTCGTGGCGGGGATGTGCTGGCCGTAGAGCCCGAAGGGGCCACGCTTTCTCGGCTGCTGCCCGACGGCGGCGGAGAGTTTATACACCAGGGAGAGCCCTTCCAGCGCCCTACGGCGGTAGCGGCTGCGGGTGGAGTCATCGCTGTGGGCGACTCGGGACTCGGCAAGGTCCTGGTTAGCAAGTTGGACGACCAAGGTCAGCTGGGGCCCTGGTCCGTCCTTGCCGAAGTGGGTCAGCCCACAGGCATGGATGAGGTTGGATGTTGGATTTGGTCTGCGGTGCAGCCTTGTGACGAAGAAAGACCGTGTGAGGACGGGGTATGCGGGGGCCCGTGGTGCCTGCCAACGTGCGATACATGGCAGACCTGCGGCCCCGATGGCTGCACGGGGTAATGCGGCGTCTGCAACACAAACCAGGTCTGTAATGGGTTCGAGTGTATTCAGCAATGATTGCCTGGGAAACGGCCGACGCTGGCACCCCGTACCCAAACGGGTGACCAGCCCCACAGCGTCGCTATCGCAAACAGGTTGTTCCGGTCCGTTTCCCCTCATCGACAAAGCGGAATGGCCCGGTCGATAGTGATACCGCGGAACTTCACAGGCGGGATGGGAAGCGCCACGGGCTGCGTGGTTGCTGGCTGAATCTTGGGCCAGCGAACATGGGCTTCAGCACCCATGGAAGCCGTGGCGGATTGGGCCGTTAACAAAAGTCCCAACGGTTTGCCCTCGACAACCCACGTCCGCTCTACTTTGTGGCCCGCTGAAACTCGCCCCAAATTCTCCGTCAGGTCCCCCGACACCCGCCGCACGAAACCTGGCAACTTCAAGTCCAGAACAACGTCCGACGGCAGGCCCCCCTTTACATCCAGCACAGCACGAATGAGCCACTGCTTGCCTTGCGGCAGCACGTCAAGGGCCAACTCCATGGGCGCAAGGGCCCGATTTGCACAAAGGGGCAGGCCATCATGGGGGAAACTCAGATAGTTCGTAACGGTCTCCACAATGGACTGGGCCAAG
This sequence comes from uncultured Myxococcales bacterium, assembly GCA_964442235.1. Taxonomy (GTDB): domain Bacteria; phylum Myxococcota_A; class UBA9042; order CAIXZC01; family CAIXZC01; genus CAYTWV01. Next base: position 3,430 of record CAYTWV010000194.1, read on the forward strand.
TCCGTGAACTGACAGAGCGCAGCGTCCACGAAGTCCACAAAATCGGCGCCTTTGGCCCCTCGGTCTGCGTACAGAAATCGGGAACTGGTCACGGCCGAAACAACTCGCAACGTCCCTAATGCAGTGCCGTCGTCCTCGGGATCCGGGAAGTCCGCACCATCCCAAAGGTGCCACAACATCGTAGCGACCCAGTTCTCGTCCAACTTCTGTTCCATTCCCATGCTGGGGTCCGGAGCAACCAGCATGCCGCCGGCGGAAATGGAAGCGGCGTCAAAGTCGATCCAGAAGCTGCCACCTTGCTGGATGTCCCAGAAGAGGCCCGTGGCCTGCCCTATCAACTTACTGAAGGTCGAGACCCCAAAGAAGCTGGCCCAGCCCTCGCTCCATGCAAAGGCAGGGTTCAGAAGCTCACCCACATAGTGCGCCCCGCCCGGACTGTCGTCACGGCTGTAATTCCGAGCTACATAATGGCCCAGTTCGTGCAAAATGACGGGGCTTCCCCACGCCGAACTTCCCTGTGCATTTCCACTGATCCAGACACTGTTATCGGCCAGCTTGGTCTGGTCCAGACTGTACTGTTCCGCGTTGGAGTAACAGGCGCCACAACTCCAATCCACGTCGTTGTTCCACAGCATGGCCACGGAGGCCAGTTTGGCCATGTCCCCCTGAAGAAAGTCATCCAGGATGGTCTTCATGGCTTCACGGGCAAGCAGCAGCAGGAACACAGCACCCGACCCATCGGCCAGCTCCATCACGACGTCGCCGGCATCGCCCTGCGCATCAATGGCCACATTCCAAACCCAGTAATCGTGGTACCCGATATAAGGAGCGCCACCCGATTCAGGCTTCAACACCGACAGAGGCGCAGGCAGGTTACTGGTCGGATAGGGAACCCAAATGGCAGCAAAAAGCACCAACTCACTTCCCGTGACAGGCTGTTCCAATCCCACCTCAAAACTGCCGTCCTCCTGGACCTCGCCGGACCCCAGCAAGGTTTGGCCGTCATCGGTGAAGACCAGCACCGAAACGCCTGCCGCAGGCATCGTGTTGGGCCCAACCAGTTCAATTACACCTTGGTCATTGGATTCAACCCGAAGGTACTCTGCAGCCAGACTCCCCTTCACCACGCTTGGCCCGGCGAGCTTGCACAGGCCGCTCAGGAAGTTGCATTGAAAGCCCTGCTCGCACTGGCCGCACTCTTCTCCGCAGCCGTCGGAACCACACTGGCGTCCCTCACATTCAGGCTTGCACGCGGTATCCGGCTCACATTGTCCGTCCACGCAGATTTCCTTTTGGGCACACTCCACGCACGAACCTTCACAGCCGTCGTCGCCACATTCCCGTTGGGTGCAATGAGGGACACAAACGGCCTCCTGGTTACATTGGCCCTGGTCGCACCCAAGCTCGCACTCCTCAACAAGAAGCCATTCCGACCCATCTTCGGCGCACTCCATCAGGCTGTCGCCGTCGCACGTCAGTTCGCCCAGGTCGCAGATGGAATCCGGATTCACACACATCCAATCCACACACATCTGCTCTTCGCCGCACGTACCACACGTCCCCCCACACCCATCTTTGCCACACTGCCTGCCTTCACACGAAGCCACGCAGACAGGCTGGGGCAAACACTTCCCCGCATTGCAGCCATGTTCGCACTCTTCCAATAGGACCAGGGCCGAGCCATCATCGGAGCAGCGCTGCAGCGAACCTGCAATACACACCAGCTCCGCTGGCGTGCAGACCTGCTGGGTCTGATTGCCGGAGTCGCCCCCCGGAGAGTCGCAGCCCAGAGTCGAAGCACCAATGGTCAGCAATGCGGCCAGCAGTGTTACAAGCCCAGATGTGCGCCATCGTTCCATGTGAATCCCCTCGTTGCCCATTCAGCACCCTATTTCGAAGCCCGAATCATCGCTCCCCTGGCCTGCGCCTTTTCCCACATCCGCAGATACGCCTCGGCGGACCGGAACAGGGGCTCTAGGGCAGCATCGTCACCGGCGTCGGTGCGAGCATCCTGAAGCAATTCGGGCAGAAGACCGATGTGGAGCATGCCTTCCATATTGAAGTCCACGGCCCGGTTGCCCAGGTGTGGGGCCGTAAACTGCACGTCGCCGCCATAGGAAGAGAAGGGGTACGTGATCGGGTTTTGTTGCGGAACAGAGCAGGCCCCCTCTTTGAAGCGAGGCCCCGGGGCACCCGCAAACCCGTTGAAATCGAAGCCAAAACCCTCGGCCGGGTACCCACCTTTGGACTTGATCAGTTCCACCCGCTCGGCCAGGCCACGCAACGTCGAGCCTGGATCATCGGGATTCTGGCAGCGCCCAAGCCCTACGATGGAGATGCCCCCCAGAGCGTGGATGCGTCCATCCCAATGGCGTCCGTGAGTTCCAGCCGCAGGGTAGTCGTTTTCTTCAAGAATCTCAAAAACACGTTTATATGACCATTGTGGGAAGTGATCCACCTCAATAATCATCCCTCTGTCCATCATGCCGGCCAACAATGCTTCGCCATACTGAGTGATGGTCGCATTCTGGCAATAAGGGCCCTCGGCCGGGGGCGCCTGAAGTTCGTCCAGATACTTGAACATGGTCATCAGCGGGTCTTCGCCCACTTTCGACATGTCGACGGGAGGCTCGGAGAGGAAGACCTCTCTGGGCTTCAGCAAGCCCCCAAAAAAGACCCTGCCGTTGTCCCAGCCTCTGGGCATCGAGGGATCGTCTGGGCAGTTCATGGTCATGTTGGTCCAGTGACCGCTATTTATGAATGCGCCCGCCTCCAGGAAGTCCCGGCTTCCGTCTCCTGGCGAAAGGCGGTTGTCATACTTGTGGACGGGGAAAATGGAGCGCACGCCCAAATCGTAATAGGCGGTCAGTTGGGAATCGATCCATGCCTCATCACAAACCGGTTTGCCTGGACGACGAGTCAGGTGGCAGTCAAAAAGATTCGAGGTTTCAATCCCAAGGATCACGGCAAGTTTCCCTTCCTTGATGACCTGGCGGGCCTCCTCGGGGGAAAGGACGATTCGGAACCACCCTTTGCCCTCGCCACCCCACTGGGCGTCGATGTAGCGTTGCATCGCCCAGGTTTCCTCGATGGTGCGGTTCACGGCGGTCATGTCTTCGCAATCGTACTTTCCGGGCTGTACCCCCTGGCCATCCATCAGGGTGCAGATCACAAAGTCGTTGGTTGCAAAATGGACGGTAAGACGCAGCCCTGCCATCCAGGCTCTCTCCAGCCAGCGATAATAACTGGTCTGGTGCGTGGTACGGTCCCTGGCATTGGGCCATTCGATGAAGTCGGGCCAGCCGGCGGTGTTGTGATTGGGTTCCGTCAGTTCGCCCTTCAAAAACGCATCAATCAATGAGTCGAAGCCGACGACGCTGCTTCCCGCACCATCATATACGTGGCCAAAGAAGTCTCGGCGCCCCTCGTCCCCGTGGACCACGGTGCAATCGGGCAAAGCATGGGTGACTCCCAGGCGATGGAACGGGGCCCCGTGATACAGGCCGCCGCCAAAGCTCAGATTCGACATCATATGCGTGTGGGCATCCACGATGCCGTACACGTCACCGTCCTCGAAGGTTGTTTTGGTCACGGTACCCGTGGCATCCAAGGGCATCTCGGGGTAGGCCGCACACCCTTGGGCCGGCACCAGGGTTATGGCCAACGCCTCTCCCCCGGTACCATTCGCTCCAAGCAACGTGTTGCTTCGGCGATGCCGCAGTTGATACGAGGCGGGGTCCGCAGAATTCGGCTCGAAGGTCCACTCGGCCCCGGACACATAACGGTCCTCCAGCCGGGTCACGTCGGATTCAAGGACCTTGGCACGCATCAGAGGGCCCTCTTCTGCCAACAGGTAGCCTTCCTCCGAGTCAAAGAGCAAATAGGTCTCCAAGTCTGCGGGCTGCAGATAGAACCGGGCAGCGGTGGATTCGAAGTCGCCAAAAGCAAAAGCCGTATCCGATGTGGCCGCAAGCCAGGTGATGCCCGAGCGTAGGCTTACACATTGCCCGCCCAGGCCCACAACGGGAACCGGCTCAACGAACACATCCGGCGCAAGGTCCTGAGGCTCTGCTTGGGTGTCGGCCATGTCCTGTCCGACCACATCCGGGATGTCTGCCGAAAGGTCTGCCGAAAGGTCTGCCGAAAGGTCCGTCGTTCGGTCGTTGTTTCCACACGAGGTCCACCCCGTCGCCAGCACCAAAACGGTGGCAACTGGCATGCAGACCCCAGCAAACGAAATCCGCCTCTCCGCCCCGGAATCCCCACTTTTCATCAAGTCCCCCGGCGAAACAGCCAGGGACAAACTCCCTGGCCCAAATCCAGCGGATGGATTGTGAAGGAGAGCGCGTTCTGGATCAAGGGCGGAGAGCGCAGGGGACGGTGCAGGAGGGAAGAGGGATGGATGAAGGAAGAAGGTTGAAGGATGAGGGACAACAGGGACTAGGGCACTCGAAGCCCATCTCTCTCCGGCGCGCTCCGCAAAGGGCGACCGCGGCCCATGCGGCCCTT
>CAYTWV010000195.1:0-1160 GCA_964442235.1 uncultured Myxococcales bacterium
CGCGCATGGGGACGGAGCATGGGCTAGCACAGAGGCGCATGGACCTTGCCGGCACAAACCCAGTCTCACAAAGAGGGCAAGGAGAAGGCGCAGGTTTCTAGGGTTCCAAATCCTCGGCGGGCTTGGAAGCGGGCTTGGCAGCGGGTTTGGCAGCGGGTTTCTTGGGGGCCGGGGCCGGTGCGGGGTCGTCGTCGGAATCGGAATCGCTGGAGGAACCGATAAAACAATCCCCCAGGGCCTTCTTTCTCTGGGCGTCGGTGGCACCGAACATAGCGGCATCTTTGGCTCGGCCGCGTGCGGCCTTGCACTGCTTCTTCTTGGCCAGATATTCGGTCAGCTTCAGGTAGTTGGCGGCCAGGGCGATGCGTACTTCGTCCACAGAGCCCGTACACCGTGCGGCCGCTTCCTTGTTGTGCTTGATCTGCCATACGGCCTTCACATGCGCCTGCGCCGCTGCCTGAGCATCGTTCTTCTTGAGGTTGTCTTTGGCCAACTGAACGGCTTCCTGAGTTTTGGTCACAGCCGTCGCATTTTTGCCCTTAAGGCCCTTGGTGCTGCAGCCCCCAGCCGACACGACCGCTTCGGGTTCCTCGACATCCTCGTCCTCTTTGGCCTCTTTGGCAGCTTTTGCCTTCTTGGCTTCGGCGGCGGCAAGCTTCTTGGCTTCGGCAGCGGCCTTCTTCTCTTCCTCTGCCAGCTTCTTGGCTTCGGCGGCGGTCAGTTTCGCCAACTCTTTCTTCTTTTTGGCATCGGCAGCGGCCTTTTTCTTGGCTTCGGCAGCGGCCTTCTTTTCAGCTTCGGCCTTCTTTTTGGCCTCGGCAGCAGCCTTCTTCTTGGCCTCTCGCTCGGCCTTTCTTGCGGCCGCAGCGGCCTTCTTGACTTCGGCAGCAGACAGATGTTTGGCCGTTCCGCCGGCGGGCTTCTTGGCTTCACCCGGTTCTTCGGGCCACTCTTCTTCGTTGCCCTTTACCGGCGCCACTTTTGCGGGTTCTTTCGCACCTTTGACGGGTTCTTGGACTTCCTTGACGGGCTCTTCGCCGCCATCGTCATCGCCGTCCTGGCCGTCGACAGGCTTGGGGCCCACGGCAATCCGGGCAGCGGCGTCTGCGGGTTGGCCATCTTTCACAGCCTGGGTGCCGCCCGAATTGGCAGGTTCTTCA
>CAYTWV010000195.1:1202-1475 GCA_964442235.1 uncultured Myxococcales bacterium
CGGCGCCCGGAGCACCAAGTTTATTGATGTCTTTTACAGGCTTGCCGCCCTTCTTGAAGGGCTCCACGGCCTCGCTGGGTTTGCCCACAGGGATGGGAGGAGCCACTTCGATGACTCGGCCGCCTGCGGGCGGATCGTTTTCGCTGGGCTCTTCGACGGCCTTGGCTTCCTTCGGCTGGTCGCCCGATTCCCCGGGAACAGGATCGGTGGCTTCGGGGTCCACGGCCGGGTCAACGCCCTTCTGGGTCTTGTCGGCGTTGGCCGAAGCGGATT
>CAYTWV010000195.1:1485-7936 GCA_964442235.1 uncultured Myxococcales bacterium
GATAATCAATCCCGTGGCCGGCGCGGCGGCTCCCACCACCAGCCAGGGCACAGGCTGGGAGGCCGGCGCCGGAGCGGCAGGTACACGCAGGGGCTGAGTGGATCGTTTGGGCTGCGGGGGGGGCAATGAGGCGACGGTCGCCGCAGGCTCGGTGGGAGACTGATCCGGTTCAACGTCGATGACCACTGCGCCTTCGGTATCGTCCACGGCTTCAACGGCCGGTGCTTCGGTTTGATAGATGACCACGCTGATGCTGCCTGCGCTGCCTCGTTCCTTGGCGGTGTTCACCAACTGGACCACGGCCTCTTCGGCCTGCAGGGACTCGCCAGCGGCACCCATTTCGCCATCTTCGAGGTAGTCGTAAAGGCCGTCGGCGCACAGCACAAACAGATCCCCGGTGCGAAGCTGGATAGGACCGGCAAATACGGCAGGGGACAAATCAGGGTCATGGCCCATGGGCTTCACAATGCGGGCCGCTGCCGGCTTGTTCGCCGAATCGCTGCCTGCCCCCACGGTGCTGTAGTCCTTGGTGATTCGTGTGGCAGCGCCGTTGCGCAGGACCACCATGCGGGCAGAGCCGCAATACCCGACGTAGGCATTGGAATCGATGACCAGCGAAAGCACCACACTGGCCGAAAATTCGTCGGGCGAGGCCGTCAGTTGGGCCGCCTTGAAAACTTCTCGGTTGGCGTCTTGCATGGCAAACTGGATGAACCGAGGGACGGCCCGTTCCATGCTGAAGTCCGGCTGTTGCTCCCGAAACACCTTGGCCAAAGTATCAACGGCAATCTCCGAGGCAGTGGGCGATTCCCCAGAGCCGGCGCCGTCGGCCAGCACTACCAGCCGGCCATAAGAAAGGTCGAGTGACAGCACGGTGTCCAGGGGTCGGCCCCGGGAAAGTCCCGCATCCGTCATCAAACCTACACGTGGGTATTCGGGTTTGCTCATAAAAAGACCTCCGGTTGCACGCCAGCGGCCCCATGCGGGTGTTCCATGCTGGCATTCTACCTTGCGCACCAATTCCAAAGGAGGCCAGTACTCTGGCGACGCGGCCATTCTAGATTCAATTTTCTGCTTCGTCCAAAAAAACCTGATGCGAGATCGCCATCCGATCTGGGATTGGGGGTAATGGTGAAGCCATGACAATTGACTCGGCCCCTTGCGTCGGTGAGACTGGCTCGGAATTTGGAGGTCTATTGTGAAGATCATTCATACGTCCGACTGGCATTTGGGACACACGTTGCACGAGATCAATCGAATCGTGGAGCAGCGGGTGTTTCTGGATTGGTTGCTGGCGACGTTGAAAGCCGAGGAGGCTGACGCACTGCTGATTGCCGGCGACATCTTCGACACGGCCAACCCCTCGGCGGAGGCCCAAGAACTCTGGTACGAATTCCTGGGCAGAGCCGCTAGCACGCTGCCCCAACTGCAGATTGTCGCTATCGGGGGCAACCACGATTCGGCGGCTCGCCTGGATGCACCCCGGGCCTTGTTGCAGAAGTTCCGGGTTCACGTGGTAGGCGGCTTGCGGCGGGTAGGCGGAGAATTGGTGGTGACGGATCTGGTGGTGCCACTAACGGACAAGACAGGTGACATCCAGGCCTATGTCGCCGCAGTGCCCTATATTCGCATGGCCGATTTGCCTGCGGGCAATGCTGCCCCGGAACTGGACCCGGCCATAGAGGGCGTTCGGGACATTTACCGGCAGGTTCTGGACGCCATTCAGGCCGTGCGCCAGCCGCATCAGGCCCTGATAGCCATGGGCCACGTCTACCTGTCGGGAAGGCAAGAAAGTATGTTGTCCGAGCGTAAGATTCTGGGCGGCAATCTGCATGCACTTCCGGCCGACATCTTCCCGGAGTTCGTCACATACACGGCATTGGGCCACTTGCACCTGAGACAAAAGGTGGCCAGCGACAACGTGCGGTATAGCGGAGCCCCCCTACCCTTTGATGTAGCGGAAAAGGACTATCCGAACCAGATTGTGGCCTTGCAGGTCAACGGCAGTCAAACGCCGCAGATTCGAGAGATTCCGGTTCCCAGGTCTCTGGACTTCTTCCGGATTCCGGAGAGAGGCTTGCTGAACATGCCCGAGGCGTTGAGCCAGGTTCAAGCACTTCCCGACCGGACCGGGCAGACCACCCGAAGCGCCCTTCTGGAAGTCCATGTCCAATTGGCGGGCCCGGAGCCGACACTTCGCTTCGAAATCGAGAAGTCCATCGAAGGCAAGGGGTATCGCCTGGTGCGCATCAAAGTGGAGTACGGGAAGGGTGTCCCCGAGACTGGAGTTGGCGACAAAGGGGCGGATTTGGAGGAGTTCACCGAAGAAGAGGTGTTTCGGCGGGCTTGGGCAAACAAGTACGGGGCCGAAATAGACCCGGATCTCCTGCCGCTGTTTCATGAAATTGTGGAGCGGGTTTTGCACCAGGACGACGGCGAAGTTTCCCCGGGTTCAGGCGAGGTAATCCTATGAAACTACTGGCAATTCGGGGTCAAAATCTGGCCAGTCTGGCCGGTCATTTCGAGGTGAACCTGGAAGAGGGTCCCTTGGCCCAGGCCGGGCTGTTTGCCATTACTGGGCCCACGGGGTCCGGAAAGAGCACGGTTCTGGATGCGTTATGTCTGGCTTTGTACGGCCGTACACCACGGCTATCGGACCGCGGGGGCGTGCGCATCGGGCTTACAGAGGAAGAGCGGCAGTTTGGAATGGACGCCAACGACGCCAGAAATCTGCTTCGGCGGGGGGCCGTTGAGGGGTTCGCAGAGGTCGAGTTCCAAGGCAACGATGGGCTTCGCTATCGTGCCAAGTGGTCGGTTCGACGCGCACGCAACAAGGCGCATGGGCGCGTTCAGACGCAGAGCATGGAGTTCGAGCGGCTTTGTGACCAGACACGGTTGGGTTCTAAGTTAGAGGAAGTCCGAGAAGAGATTGTGGCCAAGGTCGGCTTGACCTTTGAGCAGTTCCGGCGTTCGGTCCTGCTGGCTCAGGGCGACTTTGCGGCGTTCTTGAAGGCCAAGTCCGATGACAGGGCCGACCTGCTAGAGAAAATGACTCAGACTCAGCGATATGGCGAAATCGGAAAACAAGTCTATCTAGAAGCCAGAGCCTGGGAGGCCAAATGGATTGCAGCTTCGTCAGAATTGACCAGGTTGGGAGTATTGCCTGCCGAGAAGCGCCAGGCGGCCCAACTCGCATGGGAAGCCGCTGCCGCCAGCTATTCGCAGCAGACTGAGCTGGTGGAGACACTGCGAACCTACTCAGACTGGTACAAACAACAGGCCCTGCTGGAGACACAGGTGGCCCAGGGAAGAATGGACCTGGCATCCTGGCAGCAACAGGATGAGGCCCTGCTTCCGGAGCGACAAGCGCTGCAGCGCACCATGAAGGCGAGGGAATTGGCACCCTGGATCACGTCGCTGGACAAAGCCCAAACCGAATCTCTGTTGACGGTCACCCAGCTAGAACAGGCCACAGCCCAGCGGGCGCTGGCACATGCACAGTTGCAGACCAGTTCGGAACAGATTCAGCGCAGCGCCACGGCCTTGCAGACCTTGCAAGCCGAGTTGGATGCGGCATCGCCCGAAATTCAGAAGGCACGTCTGCTTGACCAGGAGGCAAAACGCCAAACCGCCGAAACCCAGCAGGCTCAGAAGTTCTTGACCGCATTGAGCCAAGAGCAATCCGATGCGGACAAAACCTTGGCCAAGTGCAAACAGGACATCCAGGCACTGACGTCAAAGTTGGAGGCACAGGATCTGTGGCTTGCAAACCACCCCGAGGACCAGGTCCTGGCAGCACAGGCGGAGTCGGTCTCCAAAGGCTTAACGCAACTTGCCGCTACACTTGAAGAGCAGAAGAATAACCAACAGCGGCTGGTTCAGGCAAAACAGGATGGCCGCAAAGCAGAGCAGACAGTCGCTGAAAACCAAAAGGCGCTTGAGGCCACGGACCAGGAACTGGGGCGGGCCCAGCAGGTCCTGGAATCGGTGCAATCCAATCAGCCCTCCCCCGGGCATCAAGAGTCGCTGCAGCAAAAAGAGTCGTTGGAAACCACCCTGCGACTGGCGGAACAAGGAAGTCATCTGTGCCAGCAGGTGTTGGCCAAACAGGCCGAAAAGCTGTCGCATCAAAACACGCTTACGGCCCTGACGGAACAGTTGGGGCAGGCTCAAGATGCCCAGCAGCAGTGCATCCAGCAGGCGCTTGTTCTGGAAGGCCGCATGGCCGAGGCCCAGTTGCTGCTTCAGGACGCCAGAGATGCCGCCACTCTTGACGACAGACGCCTGGCGCTTCAGCCGGGCAAAGCCTGTCCCCTTTGTGGTTCCACCCAGCACCCGTGGGCAACCCATGAGGCCGCCTCGGGCCAGCTTGAAACCAGACGCCAGCGGACCGCAGAATTGCAGGCCCAGCTAAAAGAGGCGCAGGAAGCAGTCTCGGTCGCAAAATCCAACGTGGCCGGTCTGCAAGCCTCAATCGCTGCAAGATCGGCAAATCTGTCCGCAGTCGAATCGGACCTTCAGGTTTTGGACAAGACGTGGTCTTTGTGGGTCGACCAGGCTCAGCAAGCCGAACTTCCATTACAAATAGGCCCCGGATGGCCCAATGAAGGTTCGCCGTCCGGTGTGTCTGTGCCACGACCGTCAGGGAGTGGGCGTCCGATGGATGCGACACGGGCAGGCGAATCCGATGGGGGACCGGACACCGGGGTCTGGACGTGTGACGCCACGAGCGAACCTTTGGTTGAGCTTGTGGAATCGACGCGGCAGAAGTTGCATCTTGCTTCCAAGACGGTGACATTGTGGGCACAGCACCTGGCTTCCGTGGAAAAGGCCCAGGCCGAAGTGCACAAGAGCAGGCAGAAGGCTGACACACAACAAAAGGCTCTGGGAGTAGCACAGGAGATGTTTCAGAAAGCGGGCTTGCTGCTGGCTCCGCTGGAAGCGGAATCGGTGAAACTGGAAACAACCCAAGCCCAGCTAATCCAGTTCCTGGAAGGCCCACTGGCACCCTATCCCCAGTGGAATCCCAAGGGCGCCTTTTCGCCCCAAAGCCTTCTGCAGTGGCTTCCCGAACACCTGGAGGTCTGCAAAAAGAGACTTGTCACTCGGGAACAGACCGCCGCTGAACTGCAAGAGCTGCACCTTAGGGTAACGCGCCTGGAGGAACAGGCCAGCCATATCCAGAAACGACTGCACGAGGCACAGACTGCGAATCAGGAGGCAAACGGTGCGTTACAGCAGACCCTTTTGGCAAGGGCGGCCCTGTTGGGCGGGCAAGCGGCCGATGCCGTCCAGAATCGGTTCAACCAGGCCATCGCCACCGCCACCTCGTTGCTTGAGAAACACCGTGCGGAACAAGAAGCAGCGGTTCGAGCCGCCACCTCGGCAGAAACACGATGCACCGAATTGGAGGCAAGGCAACACACCGCCAAAAACGAACTTGACGCAGCGCGTCACGAACTGGAATTACAACTTGGCTTGACGGGAATTTCCCTTGAGGAAGTTCGGCAAGCCTGCTTGGTACCGGCTATGGAGTTGGAGCAGCTTGCCCAGAGACTGCAGGCAGCACGCCAGGCGCTGGAGAAGGCCGAACATGTGCTGGAGGAACGAACTCGTCTGGCCCGAGAGCATGGTTCAACGGGCCAGCCTCCGCTGGAAGCCCCGGAGGTAGCAGAGCAGTTGGCACGGGCCATCGAGCAGGCCCAGCCCCTTAAGCTGGCCGAGGAGGAAACCCGCATGCTCTTAAGGCGGGACGACCGGGCCCGATTGGATTCGTTGCCCATGGAAGCCCAAATGCACCAGTTGAGGCAGACTTGGGACCGGTGGGAGAAGTTGTCCGGCTGCATCGGTTCGGCGGATGGGAAGAAGTTCCGCCGGTTTGCCCAAGGGCTGACGTTGGATGCGTTACTGCAACACGCAAATCGCCACCTTAATGAGTTGGCCCCAAGGTACGTGTTATCTCGGGTGCCCGGCGACGACTTGGAACTGCAGGTACTTGACCGAGACATGGGAGATGAAGTCCGAACCATCAACAGTCTTTCAGGCGGAGAGACGTTCCTGGCTTCGCTTGCGCTTGCGCTGGGGTTGGCCTCGTTGGCCAGCAAAAAGACACTGGTTGAGAGCCTGTTTATCGACGAGGGATTTGGCACATTGGATCCCGAGACATTGGAATCGGCGTTGTCGGTTTTGGACAGTTTGCAGGCCACGGGCCGGAAGGTGGGGATTATTTCCCATGTCCCTGGCTTGGCGCAGCAGATTGGGGCCCGGGTCGAGGTACGGAAGTTGGGGCAGGGGCGCAGCGAAGTAGTGACCCTGGGGGTGTAGTCTCAAGGAAGTCCGCTTCCCCTCCAAGGCGCGGCAGCGGTCCCACGCCACGCTTCCGGCACTGCTTTCCCTGCGCCGCTGCCGGGCACGGCGGGGGCGAGGGATCGCCCCCGGACCCCCGAATGTT
>CAYTWV010000196.1:0-7827 GCA_964442235.1 uncultured Myxococcales bacterium
GGAGCAGACGACGTGGTGCTGAAGCAGATTCGGCCCCTCCAGTCTCCTCAGCAGGCCTTCACGTTGAAACCCGTGAATCTGGTCAAGATCGCCAAACATGTGGCGTATCATGGTTACGCTGCCTCCCCCGAAACGCTGGAATGGGCTACCCGGCAGGCGCTGTGTATTCTGGACGTGCCCATCGAACGCATTCGCCCCGAGTTCGAACGCATGCTGGTCAACGTCTTTCCGGACATGGGGCTTGATTTCCTGGAGCGCATCGGGGTGCTGAAGATCCTTCTGCCCGAAGTACAGGGGTTAGTAGGCTTTGACGATAGCTGCCACGTTCACCACAAAGACATCTGGGACCACACCAAGAAAGTGGTACTGCGCGCCCGGTCGCTTCCGGCCATTCGCTGGGCTTCGCTGTTGCACGACATCGGCAAGGTCTGGACCCGCACCGTGGACGACAAAGGCAGTGTCCATTTTTTCCGGCACGAAGACCTCAGCGCCCACCTTTTCCGGGGCATTGCGGCCCGATTTGCGCTGGACGACCGCCTGGCCGAGCGGATCCATTTCCTGGTCCTGAACCACTCTCGAATCAACATGTACACCACCGAGTGGACCGACAGCGCCATTCGCCGGATGCTGCGCGAAACGGGCGACTATCTGGACGATCTGCTCAGCCTTTCTCGGGCGGACATTACTTCGCGGCAGGAGCGCCGGGTCGAAGAGTTGACGGGCCTGCTGGACGAACTCGAGATGCGGATCCGGGCCGTTCGTGAAGAAGACGCCCGAGAGCCGACCCTGCCCAAAGGCATCGGCAATGCCATCATGGTGCACTTCGGCCTGCAGCCCGGGCCCATGGTGGGCCAGCTTCGAGACGCCCTGGAAGCGGCAGTGGTGGCGGGCTCGGTAGAGCGGCATCTGACCATCGAACAGTACCTTGAGTACCTGCATGCCTATATCCATCAGCAGGGAAAGACCCCCGGATAGAGGTGGGTTTCTTGCTCGTTCGGATCCCGATGGTACCGTTGGGACCAGCAGGGAGGAATCCATGTGGAAGAAAACGCTGTTTGGTTTGTTGTCAGTGCTGGTGAGTCTGTTGGGCTTTTACGGCGTCGTGCGCCTGGGTTGGACCGTTGAATCGCTGGTGGCCGCAGGGCTGGTCGGTGCCTTTTTGGTAGCCGGACTTCTTTCGGGCAATGAACATGCCCGTCAGATGGAACGCCCCTTGGAGCAAGCCGTGGTGAATCCGGCCCCCATGGTGGGTCCGGCTCCGACGGTGGGTCAAGCCCCCATGGTGGGTCAAGCCACCGAGTTGCCCGAGTTGTTGGACGGTGCGGAGGATTCCTCTCAAGCCGTTACGGTGGAAAGCCCCGCAGTCACACCCATCCGGTCCGCCCGCACCTTCGAATGGGGTGCGCTGCCTCCAGTGGGCACAGCGGGGCCGTCTCAGTTTTAGCTGGGCTATCTGGTGGCGCAGGCCCCCAAAGCCCCCTTTTCAGGAGTCGGGTATGAGAATCGCTCTTCTTGGGTCCAAGGCTTGGGTTGTAGTTCAGGTGCTGGTTGTTTCCCTGCTGGTCAGCGGACTGGCACAAGCACAGCCCCGCACAAAGAAGAAGGACGGCAAGAAGCCTGCTGCCGCGGCCAAAGCAGATCCGGAACAGCCCAAAGAGTCCACACCCAAGCCGGCGAAGAATGCCTCGCCTTTCCGGGATATGGTCACGCTTCCCCAAACCCGCCTACCAGGCTACCCTGGCCATCGTGGTGGCCCTGGGCAAAGACGTTTTGTTCCTGGATGGTTGCCAGGCGACCATTACACGAAAGAACTGGACCGTATCCCAGTGCAAGGCAGCCCGGGCCTCCGAGGGGGACATGCTGACCAAGCTGGCCCTCATGGGTGGGGATACGTCTTCGGATCCGGCCAATGCGACCAAGCTGAATGACCTTCTGGCGCTGCTGAAACGGGTCAAAACCCTGGGCGAACTGGATGGCCTGATGGCTCCGTCGGTGGACGTGTCCAAAACCGGGTACAAACCCACGCCCGAAATGGAAAAGGACTTTGAGACCTGCGGGGCCAAACGGTACGCCGATGCGTTGGCGAGCATGCCGTCCGTAACAGGACTTGGCGAAAATGTCGTGATGCTGGACATGTCGTACGGGCTCTACAGCAGCCGACCGGTTTTGATCCGATTTGTGGCCGGCCGCACTACTCAAGGGTGGAAGTTGAGCAAGCTGCGCATCTCCTGCCAGCCATAATCCCCGTCAGCAGACCTGCCCGGCCTCGGTTTTTCCGGCCCCTTTACATTCTGCGCTCCTCCGTTCATACTGGCCCAAGGAAAGACGGACAGGAAGGCCATGTCACAAGACGACTCTAAAAACAGTGGTCAGTGGGTCTTTCGCAGCCAGAGATGGTGTTATGTCCCCCGCAATATCGCCGAGCTGGAGGTCACCGCACCTCGCCTGACTCCGGGACGCCTTTGGTCCTTTCTGGACCTTGCCGGATTGCTGAAGCAGCTTAAGTCGGTGCATGCCATATGCCCCATCCCCATGGTTGTGGCCTTGGAAACCAGGGACCAGCTTCAAGACGAGGCCCATGAACGCTTCAAGGAGCCGGACCGTGTGGACTGGTTCCCGCCTGCTTGGTGCACCAGCCATGACGGCAAGATGCCCCTGGAGGATTTCTGTTCTGCCGAGCTTCTGCACTCTGCCTCTCGTGGCCTTGCGGAACGAAGCCCCCTAACCCTTCCCTCCATCTGGGGTGCCGATGCGCTCCGAGTCCTTCCCATCCTGGTGCGAGACGGCACCACCATGGTTTCCCTGGGCTGCCTGGCTATGGCCCTGGTAGACAAGGGGCGCTTTCCAACCGTGGAATCGCTGGCCGCAGCAGTCAGCAACCTGGGCCAGAATCCCCAATTCCAACCCGCTGCCGTTTGGGAATCGCTGCCCCCCGCCGGTTTTGGTGAACGCTCGTACAAATTGTTGGGGGAGTTGCTTGGGAATTTCCGCAGAATTGCGGAACGCGAGGTCGCCAGCAAACTGGAGCTGGCCTCGGAACAAGCCCGCAGCCGCCAACTGCTGCTTCGGGTCGAAACACTGGAGCAACAGGTCATCAAGGGCTCTGGGGAATTGGGCCACGCCCACGAATTCGGAGACTTGCCCCGTGGAGAACTGGAGGCCGTGCTCTCCCTTCCCGAGTTGGGCATCATCATCGAGGATACCAGCTATCGGATCCGGTACCTGAACGCCTATATGCGCCGCCACTTTGGGGATGCCATCGGCCATCTCTGCTACGAGACGGTTAATAAGGGGACCGAACCGTGCCCGGTGTGCCCCATCAAGAAGCTCTGGGGCGAAGGTCGAGCCAGCTTCCGCTATACCACGCGGGCCAGCGTCAGCGGTCAGGTCTTCGAGATCATGTCGGTGCCCTTCGTCAGCCAGCGAGGAGAAAAGCTGGTGCTTGAGGTGGGCCTGAACATGACCGAACTGCATGGGGAAAAGGATCGCTTCGAGCGGGATCTGGAGCGCGTCACACGCCGCAGTACCGAGTTACAAGAGTTGACCCGAGCCCTGAACATGGTGGTCTTTGACTACTTCCAAGAGATTCAGGAGGTGGTGGAACTGACCACGGGATCGGTGCGCCGAGAGCGGCAGGCTCACGAAGAACTCTTCCAGGATCACTCCCTGCCGTTGGCGGCCTGGGAGAAGCAGTTGTTCGCTTCCCTGGAACGGCTGGGCTCGCTGGTCGCCGACTCACGGCGGCTAAGTCTCTCTCTGGGTTCCGTCGGGTTTGCCACCGCCGTTGACGTGCGGGCGTTGTTGCTGACCATGAGCACAGGGACCACCGGTTTGTGGCGAGAACTGCCGGCCCCGGAAGTGGGCGAATTCCCCCTCATCGAAACCAACCGAGCGGCCCTGGCCATTTTGCTTGGGGTCTGGATGCGTTCGGCCCTGGATCGACATGGGAATCCCGGCGCCAGACCCTTTTTATGGCACACTGCGTCAGGCTCCTTGGAGGCCCTACTGCCTGGAGACGCCTTCCATGTCATCGCCATGCGTTGTGTGGACAGCACCGTGACCCCGCGTCTGGGCACTTCCTTTGTCCGGAAAGGGGCTAAACGGTTTGATGCCACGCAGTTGGCGCTGTTGGCTCGATATCTTGGAGGCAAAATCCGAGAGGAATCGGCCCCTTCAGGCGTCATCCACTACCTCTCCATTCCTAAGGCTCCGCCCGGGGACATGCGCCGACTGTAACGTGGAAACGTAACGTGGAAACGTAACGTGGAAACGTAACGTGGAAACGTAACGTGGAAAACGTAACGTAGAGACCGTTACTGCAGACTCCAAAGGCGGGTCAATTCAACCACCACCTCGACGGCCTTTTCCATGGCCTTGAGCGGGACCCACTCCTGGACCGAATGGAAATTGCGCCCACCGGCGAACAGGTTTGGTGTGGGCAACCCCATTTCGCTCAGCCTGCTGCCATCCGTGCAGCCTCGGATGGCTACCAGATTCGGCTCCATCCCGCAGTTCTTCACGGCTTCCATGGCCAGCGAAACCGCCCGCGGCTCTTTCTCCCGGTAGTACTTCATGTTCTTGTACGAGTGGGCGATTTTCATCTCGGTAGCAAGACCCGGGAAGGCCGCTGCCGTCTGCTGCAACAGCCCTTGAAGAATGGACTCGCGAACCTGAAGCCCTTCCATGGAAAAATCACGCACCAGGAAAGGAATGGTGACCTTGTTCACGTCCCCGTTGATGGTGAGCGGATGCAGATACCCCTGGAAACCCTCGGTGGTTTCCGGAATACCGTGCTGGGGAAGCAGGGAAATCAAATGGGTGGCAGCACGAATGGCGCTGATCATCTTGCCTTTGGCATAACCCGGATGCACGTCTCGGCCAAGCAGGGTCACCGTGGCGGTGTCGGCACAGAAGGTCTCGTTCTCGACTTCGCCTTCGGGCCCGCCGTCCAGCGTATAGGCCACGTGGGCATCGAACTCTTTGAGCGGGAAGTTGGCAGCGCCCTGACCGATTTCTTCGTCAGGGGTGAACGCCACTCGGACATTGCCGTGGGCGAAGGGCTTCGTGGTGATCAGCACTTCCAACGCCGTCATGATCTCGGCCACGCCCGCCTTATCGTCGGCGCCCAACAGCGTGGTGCCGTCCGTGGTCACCACCGTCTGGCCCACAAAGCGGCTCAGTTCGGGGTTTTCGGCCACCCTCAGGAACTTGCCGGTACCAGGCAAACAGATGTCCTTGCCGTCATAGTTCCGGTGAATCTGGGCCTTCACGTCCTTGCCCGACGTGCCGTGGTAAGTGTCGACATGGGCCAGGAAACCGATGGTCGGCACGGCAGAGTTGTCGGCCAGAGTCCCGGGAAGTATGGCCGTAAGCACGCCCTTTTCCGACAGGGTCACTTCGCTCATCCCCAACGCCTGCAACTCGGCTTCCAGCTTCCGAAGCAGGTTCCACTGGCCAGGCGTGGACGGATTGCCTGTGGCCTCCTCGCTGGACTGGGTATCAATGGCCACGTACTCAAGGAAACGTCGAAGCACTGGTTCACGGGTCTGTTCGTTCACGGGATCCTCCGTCAGTCTGGGATCTTTACTAGCAGAGTGGGCCACGGGATGCAACGAGAAGCCGGGGGCATTCCGGCGACGGCGACGGCGACGTCAAGGGCGACGACTACGCGGGCCCCCAGGCGGACTAGAACAAGTGCGCTCCCGAATGCCACTGAGGATCTTTATGTGTTGGAGTAGGGTATTAACGCAAAAAGGGCGCCAGCCGCATTCGGCTGACGCCCTTTTTTTAGTCGCGGGGGCTGGACTTGAACCAGCGACCTTCGGGTTATGAGCCCGACGCGCTTCCATCTGCGCCACCCCGCACCATCAACGGGGGCGGATACTAACCGAACGCCCCTGAAAGTCAATCTGTTTTTTTGGGCTCTTCCATGACCGAGAACGAAGCGGTCTTCAAAGAAGTTGGCCTCAAGGCGTGTCATAGATGAACCGGATCGTTGACATCGTTTTCAGAGCGCAATAGATTGGACTGTCTAGGTTCCGGATTGACGGCAACGCCCCGTGAACGTCAAGCCATGTCGGGACCCCGATGAAAATCGTTGTGGATGGTTTGGTGTCGCCTTGCCCCCGACTGGGTTCCGGCCGGTCCCCAGTGTGTGGGTCGTGGCGAAATGTGCGCTGTATACCGTCCAGGGAAAGTGGAGGGGTGACGTGCCAGGAACAGACCGCCAGGGGCCAGGGACAGTAGGTGGAACTCCCGTTGTGCAGGGAGCCGAGAAGCGCCGCTATCCTCGGATTGGGCGCCGACTCAAAGTCACCTTTCTGCTTGGAGAACGTGAGGTTCAAGCGACCACGGTAGACGTCAGCAAGACCGGGGCCAGCTTTGAAGCCTCGCACGTGCCGTCCGTGGGTTCTCAACTGCTGCTGGTGCTGCAGGACTTGCGGGACCCGGAACTGAAATTGAACCTCAAGGCTCGTGTGGTGCGATCTCTGCCCCCCACAACCCAGGGCCTGAACCGGTTTGCCGTGGAATTCGGCGACGCCGTTTCCAAAGACGTCAAGTCCATGGGGCGCTTTCTTAAAGAAGTCCTGGCCATCGATTCGGGTCTGATTCGAGTGGCCGAAGATCGCTACACGGCAGAGCGGGTCTTTTCGTTCAGCTTCGAACCGGTGGTTCGTGAAGGGGACGATCGGCTTCGCGCCCTGCAAGCCTCGTTGTTCCGCAACTTCGCGGACATGGAAGAGGCCGACGGCATTCTGGCCAATTGGGGCAAAGAACCCACCACCGGGCAATTTCCCGCAGTACAGCCCGCTGAAACCAGCCCCTCATCGACCTCGCCCACTCTGGGGGCCATCATCCCGCCCCCAAACTATGACAAAGCCTCGGCAGAACGTGGCCCCGGCATCCTGGGGCGCATCACGTCGGTCTTTTCGTCGGTTCGTACGGCCAGCCCGGTCTCTGCGCTTGCTTCCAACGAACCCACCAAAGAAGCCGTGGTCAAGAACTCCAACTTGCCCATCACGTTCCGCATCGGCACTTCGGTTTACCCCGCACAGGCCGTCCGCATGTACACCACGGGCATGAAGTGCGAAACCGAGGCCGTGCTTCCCAGCTTGTATTCCAGCGTGTTACTGATGATTCCAGTCGCCTCCAAACGTGGTGGCATCGAACTGGTGGGGGATGTGACGCGGGTCCGCTCCAAAGAAGAGGCCTTTGTGGGCGGCACCTTTGAAGTTCGGTATTCCATGCGAACGGATCGAGGACAACTGGACGCCTACCGGCGACTGCTTGACGAACTGAACTCTCCCGGGTAACGGCAAGTACCTTAGCGAAGAATCCGTCCCAACGCCCCCTCAAGAACCCCTTCTTGTCGCCTGACCGCCAAGAAAGCAACAATTCGGCCACCGAGTCCAGGAACACCGTCATCGAAGGCCTGTCCGCCGGCCTGGGCGCCAAGGCGGGCAACAACAGCGCCGTGACGGCTTTGGCCTCGGCCCCGTGAACCCGGTGAAAGGTCACCGGCATTCCCTGGCCAACGGCCTCCAGATAGGGCTCCCATCCTTGTGCCGGCAACTCCAGATGAGGACGTCCCTCCATCAGAAAATAGGCCAACGCTGCCAAAGACCAGACATCTCCGGCCAGCCCACATTCGCCGTGGGCCTGCTCGGGCGGGGCAAACGGAGGCACACCAACCAGCAGACGCTCGGCCATGCCCGATTGGGGTCCCTCACGGATGGGCAAAACGTGCGTCACATCAAACAACCTGGCGCGTGGCTCCACAATGCCGCCGGGTTCCCATTTCAGGTTCGCTGGATTCAAGTCCCGAAA
>CAYTWV010000197.1:0-7806 GCA_964442235.1 uncultured Myxococcales bacterium
GCCGAAGGCTCCAAGGCGGTTGGAGGTCCGGTCAGACAGGCTCTGGTCGGCCCCGGTGGCCCCTGGTTTCTGGTGAACGAGGGCCGTTCGAACAGTTGGTGGACGTCTCCCCTCTCCAATTTCGGGAGAGGGCAGGGTGAGGGCCGAGTGCAGCTTCCCGTTCCTTCCATGCGCGTGAAACCCCCGTTTACCGTAAGTGGTCAGGGCGTTTATTGGGCGCTGTTAGAGGAAGGGGAAGCCTGGGTGGTGAACTCGAAACCTTTGCCCATAGTGGAGCGCATCCTGACGGCGCCGGTTCCTTTTGAACATGGATTCTTCTATTGGGCGCGTGTGGCAGGCAAGACCGAGTTGAGAAAAGTGTCCGGGTTGGGCAAGACCCTCTGATGGAGATTCGATGCCTCTGAGCGAGACACGGGTAGAGCAGATCCTGCGCAAGCTGACGGTTGTGCAGGATCCGCAACTGGTGGACATGCTCTCTCGGGAGTTCCTGGCCGAGAGGCCTGCCGAGGTGTTGGCGGCCATGATCCGCTGCCTGGCTCACCGGATGGAAAACGACAGAATGCGGGTGGTGTATCAGGGGGTGGTGCGGCTGTCTCTGTCGGACGACGACGTTCCTCGAAGGGTGCGGGAAGAGGTTTACAACATTCTGGCGGCCCAGGACGAAGCGTTCTGGGGTCGTTTCCTTTTGCCCGTGCCCCCGCTGCGTACGGGGCATATGAATCAGATGCCCGATCCGGTTCTGGAAGATATGACCCTGGGCATGAAGAAGTGGAAGGCGAGGTTGCAGGACCGGACGATGTTGCTTCGGCTGGGCAAAGAGGACAATGCGGCGGTGATGTCGATCCTGTTGGACAATCCGAAGCTGGTGGAACTGGACGTGGTGACCTGGGCCGCCCGCAGGCCGGTGAAGCCGTCGGTTCTGTTGGTGATTGCTGCGCATCGAAAGTGGGGAGTGCGTCGTGCCGTCCAGGAAGCGATCGTACGCAACCCCTATGCCCCGGTGCACGTGGCCGCGGGCTTTTTGCCGTTGTTGGATGCGGGGCTTTTGCGAAAAGTGGCGACGGAAGCGGGACTGCACGAGATGGTTCGGAATACGGCTACGCGGATTCTTGAGGCAAGACGAATGCCGGGGTTATGAGGGGGTCTTTTTCCCAGGGTCGGTCAGTTCGGGCAGGTCGGTCAAGTCGGGCACCGGGATGGCCCGGGCCGTAGGCGAGTAAGACGAGGTGGGGTCGATGGGCTGCGTTACGGGCCCAGGGCCTGCTGCCATCGGCAGGAAGACCACCATGGTGGTGCCCTGGCCGGGTCTGGAGCGGCACTCGATTCGGCCGCCGTGCTGCTCGACGATCTTTCGAGAAATGTCCAATCCCAAGCCCATGCCCACGCCGGGTTTAGTCGAGAAGAAGGGTTCCCAGATGCGGTCCAGATCGTCGGGGAAGATGCCGGGGCCATTGTCTTCCACCTGAATAATGGCTTGTGCTGCCACACATTTCAGGCGAACGATGATACGTCCTTCGGGGGCGGTGATGGCCTGGGCGCTGTTGCGAACCAGGTTGACCACAACCTGTTTGATGCGTTCGGCGTCCAGCAGGACCGTGGGGGTGTCTTCAAGCACCAGTTCCAGTTTGTGTCGTTTCACTTCCCGGTCAAAGCCAAGGAAACGGATGGCGGCTTCCAGGGGTTCATCCAGTCGTCCCGGCAGAAGCGCACCGCTGTCTTGGGTGGCTCCCTGGGTGTAGTTTCGGAGTTCCTCGACGATGGCCTGAATACGTTTGTGAGCCTCGAGGATGATCTGGCAATGGTCCTGGGTTTCGGTGTCCTCGGGGTATTTTTCCTGGAGGAGATGAATGAGGGTCATGGGGGCGAGCGAGTTTCGGATCTCGTGAGCGAACCCTGCGGCGGTCTGGCCGACGGTGGCCATGCGTTCCTTCATGAGGAGTTCTGCCTGAGTGCGCAGGAGGTCCTCGTGGGTTTTTCGCAGTTCTTCGATGGCAGTCCGCTGTTTTTCGTAGAGGCGTGCGTTTTCGACGGAGACGGCCGCCAGGGCGGCGATCACAGTAACCAGATACAAATCATCTTCACTAAAGGCAGCAAAATCGCGCTCATTAACAAGCTGTATGAGGCCGACAACTTTGTCTTTGCAGATGAGAGGCACGCACATGATAGAGCGCATACCATACATAATGATGCTTTCGGACGAATCCAGTCGAGGGTCGTTGGGGGCGTCGGTGGAAATGACGGCCATCATGCTATTGAGTACTCGGCGCATGACGGTTCGGGAGATGCGGACGGTATCCGAGAGATGGCCTTTGCGATCCATAGAGAGGATGGGTTTGACTTCGCCGGTTTCGGGGTGAACCAGGACGATGTCTCCGCGGTCGGCGTCCAGTACCTTAAAGATCCGGTCGAGCATGTTGGCGAGCAGGCGTTCGGTGTCGGTGCTTTCTTGAAGGGAGCGGGCGACGTGGAAGAGAGTGGCGAATCGTTTGGCATTGGCCACAATCAACGAGAGGGAGCGATCGGTGGCGGTGCGAATTTCGGCCAGGGAGGGGAAATTAAATCCCTCGATGTTGGGATCGCTGGCGAGGGCTTCCAGGCTGGGGGGTGCCAGGTCCTTGGCGGACCGCTCCAGGGTCAGAGCGACGTCTTTTGCGTCGTCCTCCATGCGGATCGCTGCCTGCATTCCCACGAAGCCTGTGAGGTCGACGGCCAGTTGAGTGTTTCCGACGCGGACGACATCCCCGTGGCGCAGGGTTCGTTTTCCTTCCGTGCGCACTTCATTAAGGAATGTGCCGTTGTGACTTCCCTCGTCCACGACCCAGTAGCGGTCGCCATCCAGAAAGATCCGGGAGTGGCGTCGAGAGACCTGAGGATCTGGGATAAAGAGCCCACTGTCATGGGATCGGCCAATGGCGAGGCTGTCGGAGACCTCTACGGTCACGCCTTCGAAATGGCCGTTGGTGACTGTCAGACGAAGCACGATAACCTCCCGATAGCGGACCCACGACTGCCTGAGCGTACGGCATGGGAACAGGTGAAGTCAACGGTGGCGGACTGAATTTCGCGATGTGATTCGGAATGGTCCAAATAATCGTTGACAGTGCCTGACCCGGAGTGGAGAATCCCGAATCTATGCGGGATGTGGGCTGCGCGGGCCCCTCCGGTATTACTTGTTGATTAGCTGTTTTTGGCAACTTCGAAAGGTGTGAGGGGCTGTATGAGAGCTGCACCAGAAAGATGCGGGAGATGGTTGGTAACCGCGGGAGTTATGATGCTCGGTGTATGGGCAACGTATTCCTGCGACTCCACCGCCACGCTTTACACAAGCGAGGTGAAGTGGGACCAACTGGTGGTCATGAGCGCGGTGCCGATGCAGCGAAGTGCCGGTGAAAACGGTGCCTCGGTGTATCAGCCCACCTGTCGGGCGCTTCAGGCGAGCCCGGACGGGCTCATCTTCAACGTGCTCTTCCAGGGCTCGGTGAAGAAGGACGCGGAAGCGGACAATGACTTGTCGATCAAGCCTTATGACCGAATCGACCTGAAGACAATTGCTCCGAATCTGGTGACGCCCGAGCTATTCACCATGGGGATCAATTGTATGGAACCCAGCCCGGATCCTGACACGTCGGCAGGGCATTGCCCCACCAACGTGAAAGCGGATTCGCTGACCATCGGCGACGTCTCGTACTATTCGTACGGATTCGGCGAGGAAGGCGACACGCGTGGGAACGTGGCCCTGGCGGTGCTCATCGACATGAGCGGCTCCATGGGCGGCCTGGTTCACCCGTTCCCTCCGTATTACGAGGACAAGAAGAGTGCTGTGACCAGCGCCTTCCCGACGGGCTTCTATTTCCGCAACAACGCGACGGATCCGGGCAACGCCAGACTTTCGGCGGTGGTGGATCTGATCAAGTCGTTGAACCCGGATGACGAGCTCATCGTGTTCACGTACAACGAGTCCAAAGTGGACGTGGTTTGTGAGTTGGCAGCGGAGCCGAACGCCTCGTATGAGACGAAGAAGGCGCAGTGCTTCGGCACGAACCGCAAGCTGGTTCTGGGACCCGATCCCGATGGCTCGGGCGGTCCGCTCATGAACCTCACCGGGTTGGCCGAAGGTCGTACGCCCTTGTGGTACGCCGTTCGTGAAGCCTATGAATACATGAAGGTCGCTGATGCGGCCAAGGGCGCTGCCTATCGCCACATTCTGGTGGTTGGCGACGGTCCCGATACCTGCGCCCCCTCGGCGGAACTGAACCAGTGCAGCGGAGCGTGTGCGCAGTACAACACGGACTTCGCGACGGTGCAGGCCATCGTGGAAGCCGACCAGCCCGACGACCGAATCCCCATTCACTTTGTGCAGATGGGCTCCAAGGGCTATCCCGAGCGTGACGCTCGCCAGATCGAAATGGCGTGCCTCACGGGCGGCCACCACGTCTTCGTGAACGCGTCCGAGATTGGCTCGGGCCTTCTGAATGACTATCTGGCCTCCACGCTCAAGCGCGTGCGTTATACCTTCCGTGGGTACTGGCGCTTTGCGATGCTTTTCTCGGCGATGGGCCGAGAGATCGATCCGCCCAGAGGGTACGTGTACACCTTGGCGGGCGAAGGCAAAGTTCTGCCGGGCACGGACCAGCTTCTGGTCAAGGCCGAGAACTCCTACCAGTTCATCGTGGGCGGCGGCTTGGACGACGCTTCGGAAGCCGACCATCGTGTGGGCGTCCGCAAGGCGTGCAACCCGGGCGACGACGATGCCAAGTGCAAGCCTGGCGACGGCGAGACCGGTCCTGCCAAGGCATGCGCGACGATGACCTACTGGTGCGACGAGCAGAGCTTCACCTGCAAGAGCGCTGAAATCTGGAAGGCCGATGGCGAAGAGGGGGGCTGCGCTCCCGTAACGGCCAAGGTCAAGATCTTCAAAAGCACCAACGACCCCAGTCCCGACGTAGTTACCTTCACCAATCTGCCGACCCGCTGCTGCGCAGGCGATTGTCGCCCTCCGGCTCCGCCCAAGGTGACCTTCTCGTCCACGGCCTTCAATTATGAGAAGGACGGCGAGTGGTACCTGGAGACCCCGGACGATCCCAACAGCGCCTGGGTGGTGGACGCTTCGTTCCGAGCTGCTGCGGACCCCACGGTGACGCTGCAGAACGTGAAGGATGCGATGGTGTATCCGAACCCCGGTGGTCTGGCCTGGCCGGACGACTGGAGCTGCCCGGTGGAGAAGTCGAAGAACTGCTTCCCGGGTCCGGATGCTGAGTAGTATTGAGTAAGGTTTACGGTGAAACTTACACACATAAACGAAGATCCTGATGGAGAGGGTACTATGAGAGGAAACTTCATCCTGCGTGGCATGGTGCTGGTGGCCTTGGTCGGGCTGTTCTTCGGACCTACGACGGCTCGCGCCCAAGAAAAAACAACGTTGGATCAGTACGTAGACAAGTACTGGTCTGAAAAGCGTGAGATCAAGGTCATCCAGAAGCGTCTGTTCCAGAAGGACGGCCGCTTCGAGATCGACCTGTTCTCGGGCATGATTCCCAACGACGAATTCTATCTCTATTTCCCGGTTGGCGGCCGCGTGGCCTATTACATCTCGGAAGACATCGGACTGGAACTGTTCGGCTCCTATATGTTCGACACCCGGTCGGACCTGGGCGAGTTCCTGTACACCGAGATGAACCTTCGCACGCATCTGCCTCAGTCGCTGAAGTGGACGGCGGGCTTGGAAGGTTTGTGGAGCCCCTTGCACGGCAAGTTGGGCTTCTTCACCTCGAAGCTGGCGCACTTTGATTGGCATCTGGCCATCGGTGTGGGCGCTCTGGGAACCCAGGTGCGCACCCGTGAACAGGGCGGCGCCGAGAAGTCGAAGATTGACGTGGCCGGCAACGTTGGCTCGGGCTTCCACGTGTACTTCGATAACAACTGGAGCGCTCGGCTCGAGTATCGGCACTTCTTCTACGCTGCGGAAGGCGGCGGTGTCTCGTACCCGGCTGAGTTGACCCTGGGCGTTTCTTATTTCTTCGACTAGTTCGCCAAGCCTGAACGGGGGTACGCAGATGAAAAGACGTATTCTTGCAGCGACGGCGCTGGCATTCCTTGTAGGAGTGCTCTTCAGCGCGTCGGCACTGGCGATTTCGAAGGACGAGATTATCACCCTGGCGAAGCTGGGTGTGAGCGCCGACGAAATCATCAAGGCCATCAAGAAAGACCGGACCATTTTTAATCTTGAGATTGCCGAAATCCTTGAGCTCAAGGGAGCCGGCGTGCCTCAGGAAGTCATCGCATTTATGATGAACACCTCCCGCACCTTTGGGGCGGAAGCCGAGAATCCGGGCAACACCGGCACGGGCACCACGGAAAATCCGGGCAATACGGGCACGGGGACCGAGGTTACGCCTCCTGCCGTGGTCGAGAAGACCCCGGAAGAGATTCGGGCGGAAGCCGAGCGGGCCCGCTTGGAAGCGCAACGTCAGGCGGAACTGCGGGACAAGCAGTTGGCCGAAGCGCGTCGCATCCAGGCGCAGCAGGCGCTGCGGGTTTCCATGGAGATGGCGGAACAGGGCAAGTACCTGGAAGCCATCCCCGCCTTCCAGCGCTTCATGGAGCAAGGAAACTATGCTCCCGAGTCCGAAGAAGCCTATGCGGCGACCTTCGGGATGGGCCTGGCCATGGCGAAAGCCGGATTCTGGAAGACCGCCGGCGACTTGCTGGTGGACGTGGTCCTGCAGGGCCCCGACCGTCCGCACTTCGTGCGTGCGTTCGACCTCCTGCGTGAAGGCCGCACTCATCTGGAACTCTCTTATCCCACCCTGGAAGGCCTGACCCGGTTCTTCGTGGGCAATCTGGATAAGCCGTTCCAGGACCGTTTCAACTACTTCCTGGGCGAGTTCTTCTTTGAGAACCGGAATTACTCTCTGGCTCTGAAGTACTTTGACCAGGTGGGCGACACGGCTCCGGATTATGCCTCTTCGCAGTATCTTAAGGGAGTCATCCAGGTCCGCAGCAAGATGTACAAGTCTGCCGTGGAAAGCTTCCAGATGGCCATTATGGCCCAGGAACGCAATGGGTCCAACGCCGCCGTGGCCGATTTGGGCTTCATGGCCCTGGCCCGTATTGCTGCCACGTTGGGTGACTACGACGCCGCCATCTATTACTTCCGCAAGGTGCCCAAGGAGTCTCTGCAGACGGCCACGGCCCTGTATGAGTCGGCCTGGAGTTACTTCAAGAAGGGCGACTTCACCCGCGCCGTGGGCAGCCTGCATGCGCTCCACTCTCCCTATTTTGGTCATTACTTCTATCCGGAACTCTGGATTATGGAAGCGACCATCTATTTGAACATGTGCCATTATGACCTGGCCAAAGAAGGCCTGACCATGTTCAAAGAGAAGATCACGACCTTGCAGGTTCCGCTGGAAGACTTCCTGCGCTCCATGCGCACCCCCTCGGAGTTCTACCTGGCCGTCCAGGGGATTATGCAGGGGCAAGGTTCCTACAATCTGCCGGTGCAGTTGCTCTTCCCCGTGATGAGCCATGTGGAATTCCACAACATGTACCGCACCATCAAGCAGATTGAGATGGAGAAGGCGAAGCTCGAAGCCGATGCCGGTACCCTGGGGCGCTTCTCGGAAGAGCGGGCGGCCATTCTGGAAGCCGAGCGGGCCTCGCAGATGAACGCCATGGGCGTGCTCATCCAGGAACTGCTGGAACGTGAAGTGCGTGTGGCTCTTAAGGAGTTCTGTATTCGCGCCACGGAAGTGGAAGTGGACCTGGACCAGGTCGAGATGGAGAAGTTGGAAATGGAAACCCAGT